>JBFMGN010000279.1:0-5135 GCA_040752435.1 Spirochaetota bacterium | reverse complement strand
CAGGAAATCTACATTTTCCGTGAACACTCCTATACGAGAGTTGTAAGCAAACATGGTCACAAGCAGCTTCCCTCTTTCAACCATGTTATCAGTCAACGCCGAAGTTTGGTATCGTACGAAAACAGCGATAAAGAATATTGCTATAACACAGTTAATAAGAGCAAATACTGTGAATATCTTTACGCTGAAGCTTTCTGCGGCCTTTTTTATTAACCAAAACATGGTGATAAGCTCTTACTCGTGAATAAGGATGTTGCCAGATTTTTCACGGTTGACGCGCAAGGCAAGGCTCCTCTCCACCTTGTCATTTATTGATAAAACAATTCTTCTTGCCTCCACGGGCTTAACTTCTTCGATTCTTACACCGGAGAATATCTTGCCTGCTATCTCAGCAGCCTGTCTCCCCATGTCATAAGGGTCAACGCCCATAGAGAGCAGGGCGCCTTTTTCCAAATACTTATCGGAAAAAGTGACCACTGGAACGTTAAATTCGATTGAAAACTCTGTGAATAGCTCTTCAGTCTCCGGAGTCAACACGGTCGCATCTGGAAGCATCCAGTAACAGTCTATCCTTCCTGCCAGACTTTTTAACCTGTCAGGGACTTCCCTGTGAGTGTGAACTTCTTCAGGTATGAACTCCAACCCGTACTTATGCGACTCCTTTACAGCAGTTTCAACAAATCCTGACATCCTGTCCGGGTCGTATAAAGCGCCAAGCCTTTTAACCTCGGGTAGGGATATTCTGATTATTGACAGTTGTTGGGCCGGCTCTAGGTTCATGCTAACACCTGTCACGTTCTTTCCGTAAGGCAACAAAGACTGCTGATTTAAAACCATCAAGTACACGATTGGTATACTGGTAATGTTTTTAACCTTTAAAAAGGCGCCTTTACCAACAGCCAATATCAAGTCTGGCATCATCTCGGGTATTTCAGAGGCAATGTCAGTCTCCTCGGTTTCGTTAATTATTATTCTTTCTATTTCGCAATTGCATTCAGATTCGAAACCGTAAAAAGCGTCATCGTAAGGCTTGACGCTTACGCTCTGGACCGCCAGAACTTTATACCCCGCCTCGGACAAACCAGGAAACAATAACAATACCAAAAATGTTATAATAACGCTTCTCATATGCTTCGCCCCCTTCATAATAGATTATTGCTATAAGCCTTCTGAATCGGAATCCCTACGTTTATTAGGCCTCCCACTCTATAACGATATTACCATAATTAATTTGCGGCCGCAAGTCTAATAATAAGAAAAATTAGGCCAATGCAGTTATTAGGTTCTGGTTTAATGTTTTTTTCAGTATTTCCTTTTAATATCCGGACGGAAAAAGGTTCCAGGGCGGTTTTGCAAGGTTTAGAACTGACTCCCTGCATATTGAACGCTTGGATTTCCTCTTACATACCAGCCGTCCGCCAATATCAGGGTAAGGCGCTTGAGCCGTCCAGGTCTTACATGAAGGCTTTGGCAATACAAAGGGGTGTTTCTCCTGCCAGGCAAGCCCAACATCCAGTATGAACCGTCTCTGCCTATACCAGATGTGGCTTTATCGAAATACTTTGCCATACCAGCAAGTTAGTGTTAGCTTAGAGCCATAACTACTGGGTAGGTGTCTTTCCATATGAAGGCTATCTTGCTGATATTACGGCGATTATTTTTTAAGGTTTCCTTCTTTTTCTTCATACTCGTCCTCTTGGAACACATGTCTTTCGCCCAGTCCGAAGACGAGATGGCAACCCTTCGGATGTATTATAAAGACAGCGAGCTTTTCGTCACCATCACCCGGCACCCGAAGCTTATCTCTCAAGTGGCTGAAAACATAATAACTTTCACCTCAAAAGACATACAAGCCATGAACGCCCATTCCCTCACAGACGTTCTCAAGCGGGCAGCAGGATTATTCCTCGACACCAACCAGGAGTACGGCGGAACGTCCTTCATACACGTTCAAGGCTCAGAACCAAGGCATGTCCTGGTAATACTGGATGGAATCCCATGGAACTTCTTATCTGAAGGCATAGCCCAGGTCAACACTATTCCCATCGGAATCGTTGAACGAATCGAAATCGTGAAAGGCCCTGCCTCCTCAGCCTGGGGCTCCTCGCTTGGCGGCGTCATAAACATAATAACAAAGCATCCTGGCAGGAAGCCAAGGTCCGAGTTCTCCTTAAAAGCGTCCTACGGTCAGGAATCCACCCAGGACTACAATCTTTACTTTTTAAAAAATACGGATTACCTCTCATATTTCCTTTTCTCCGGACACCAGGAATCCTCGGGCTTGTCAGCCGCTAGGTCTTTTACCACTAATTCTTTTTATTGCAAGCTTTTACTCCCAGTAGCTGACAATTCAGACCTATACCTAGCCTTTTTTTCTAACGAGCCGAGCCAAAAATTCGGCGAGTACCCGGATGAAGACATATCATCCTCGGGAATCACACGAGCAGCATACGCGGCAGCCTCATTCGACTCCAGCATTACCAGCAGGTGGAAGATGAACCTGTCAATCCACTACTTCTTACACGACTTCAACCAGATCACTAACACCATGGGCCTAGGCCTTATAAGCCCTTTGCCTGAGCTTTTCAAGGAAAACGATTACCAGGAGGAATTAACAGGGGGAAGCGGAAAACTCGTATTCGAAACTGGAGCACACACCCTGATTTTCGGTATCGACTTCTCAAAAGGCAAGCTTTTTCAAATAAATAACCTTGGACCAGTCCTACAGGCCATGGGCTTACCCCCGCAACTTAACAGTTGCTCAGAAGTCGAAAAATGGGCTGTTTTCGCCAATTATTCCCTGGCGCTTGACCCCTGGTCCTTCTCAGCGGGCGTAAGGTATGACCGGAATAGCGTCGCGGGCTCATTCCTAAGCCCGAGCATAGGTTTTACACTCTGGCTGGGCGACAACACCCTGCTTCGCGGAACATGGGCAAAAGGATTTACCATGCCGCCCCTTTCCTTCTCTTCAGGCGGAGGGTTATTCCTAGACCCTAATCCCGAGCTCAAGCCAGAAGAAGTACGCTCCTACCAAGTAGGCATCGAGTCTAAAATGCTAAAAGTCGTATGGCTCAAGGCGACTTACTTCCTGCACGAGTCTGATTACGAACTAACAAACGTGCTGTTCGGCGGAGGCCCCCCGGCCTATAATGACATCTTCGTTAATCAAGGCAGCCGGAGCCGCAGAGGGTTCGAGTTAGACCTCGAAACTGTTCCTTACAAAAGGTTTTCAATATTCTTCAACGGCTCATTCGTCAACATAGAACCTGTCGCAACCACTGGCTCTGAAAACATCTATAACTATATTATCGGCCTGAGGTATGATGACAAGAAATCCTTAATAGTCGAGCTCGTCGGCAGCCAGACCTGGTGGGATTATGATGAAAGGTACCGCGCCCAATACAATGAAATATTATGGGACGTCAACCTGTGCGAGAAGGTTTTCCTGCATAAAGACCTATCCGCATACCTGTATTTCAACGTGCACAACGCATTTAACGGCTCCCAATACACCTCGAAAAACAACACCAACCCTGGCCGGTGGTTCGAACTTGGAATAAGCCTGAACTACAAATAATATCCGCACGTTCTAGCACAAATCGTTTTCCGTAAAGAGTTTTCCCATGCTGCAGGCTCCCCCTCCTTCCCGGCTGCCGTGCCATCCAGAACTACTGACAATTATTAAATGATTCATCATGTTAGTTCATTATTCCTGATTTCATTACCGCCTTATAGCGGTTTTCTTGGCTTTAATTAGCGTTTTTCTTACCTCAATACCATGTAATCCACGATATTCTTTTTTCCAAAAATAGGCTCTAATATAAGCAGTGTTCTTAGGGCCTAGACATAGCTACCTTTTCTCTTAACGATTTAAACAGTAAAAGGGGGCCGGCAGGGGCTCATTAGATACTATATTAGGAGGGGAGGTGAACGTATGCAAGACCGAGAAAACCAGGAAATTATCATACTCGATGAGGGCGTAGACATAGAATCCTACGGGCCTCTCGGGGGGTGCTGCTACACGGCTACATCCCCATTTAGAGGCTAGTCTCTAAAACTTGGGAGAGGGAAAAGCCACCTCTCCCAAGCCCCAGGTTTTTCAAGAAAAAATGCGCCTTTCACATTACCTAAAAGTGTTCCAGCTTACCGAGCTCCCAGAATACTTACTTCTCTTTTCGACAAAAAAAGCCTCAAAAGCGCTAATAAAAAAGGAAGTATACCAAGCAGCATTAAATGGTAATCTTCCCATTAACGACAGGGATAATCTTTTAAAGCTTGGCATTATCGCTCCCGACCTTGTGACAGAAAAAGAGGAAGTGAAAAACTCTATTAAACAGTTGAACAAGAACAGCAAAGGATTAAACCTTATAATCGTTCTAAACATGGATTGTAACTTCTCGTGCACATACTGCTACGAAAAACCGATCAAAAGCCCGTTATACATGTCCGAAAAAACAGAAAACGAGCTCACCAGCTTTATAATAAAAAAATTGGATGAAAAGGAAGAGCTTGTCATAGACTTCTACGGAGGAGAGCCCTTACTAAGTAAGAACGCCATAATCAGAATATCAAAAAAACTTAAGCAGTGGTGCGAGCCCCATAGGGTATCGTACAGCTTCACGCTGGTAACCAACGGCTCCCTACTTACAAAAGAAACAGCCCAGGAGCTAAAAAGTTACGGTCTCAAGTCAGTAAAGATAACAGTAGACGGGCCGGCAGAGACTCACAACGAATCCAGGCCGTTCAAGACAGGCGTCGGAAGCTTCGGAATAATCATGGAAAGAATAAAACAGTCGCGCAGCCTTGTAGAGGTAAACATAGGAGGCAACTATACAAGAAAAAACTATCATAAGTTCCCACAGCTTCTAGACCACTTACAACAGGAAGGGCTGACGGCAGAATCTATCAACTCGGTCAAGTTCGACCCAGTACTTAACACTCCCAATAATGGAATGGCCGTAAGAGATTTCTCGGCCGGGTGCGAGTGCGTGAATGAGGAATGGCTGATAAAAGGGTCATCCGGCAAATGAGGGTGTACCGGTCTTCCGAGGGCAGTTGAAGGCGATGAGGAGGGCGTCGTCCGGACCGGCGGCGTGTCGAGAATGGGTCCCTTGGGGCTAACCCGTCGGAGGTGC
>JBFMGN010000278.1:0-5143 GCA_040752435.1 Spirochaetota bacterium | reverse complement strand
CCGATGCCGTAAATTGCTTTTTCGTGGAAGGAAGTGTAGAGATAACTGTATCTGTATGGTGTCGTGAAAGGCTCCCCGAAAAGTAAATAGTGATAAAAAAGAAGCGGCAGGAGTGCGATAAGAAAAGAAACAATCGTCAGGATATATTTTTTATTTTTCTCCGCCCCGTAAATAAGCAGGCAGACGCTTGAGACGGCGGCAGTGTATTCGCTTGCCGGCGCGAGAGCAGCGCATGCGCCGGCGAGGGCGTAGAGACAGGGGCGGGTTTCAAATCCGCCCCTACTTTTTATTTGGCAGAAAAAATAAAAAGACGCAGTGCAAAAGAAAGCGGTTATTGCGTGGGAGAAAAACACGGCGCCGTAAAAGAGCGCCATAGAGCCGAGACCGTAGCCGAGCGCAACGGCTGCGCGCAGAAAATCGCTGTTCGTGAAAAACCTGCTCGCCCTGAAAATCAGCACACCTGTGAGCGCGGTGAGCACGCCGCAGGTAAAAAGACTTACAAGAAAAGCAGTGATGCGCAGGTTTTTCGTAAAAAGACTGATCACAAAATAGATCGGCACAGCGATGAACGAGCCGAGCGGCGCCTTGTCGCTGTAAACCTTGTCGCCGAATCTTGCGAAATCTTTGATCTTCCATCCTTTTGAGATAATTTGAGGCAAAGTATTGTCAATCGTCAATTTTCTCTCTTTGACGACAGCCACCGTGAGCGCAAACCGCGAGGCGTCATTCGTTGTAAAATACGGATTCGTGAAAAAGGCGTAAGTTAAAAACAGCGCAAGAAAAATTTTGAATTGGATAGAACGCATTGAATATTATTATAATAGACAGGCAATTGAGTTGCACCGGTAACGATAAGGCATGCATTAAGGGCAAAAAGTCGTGAATCTTGGTATAATAATAAAGATGACTTTTCAAATGGCACTTTTATTAATGTAACTGTGGGCGGGGAGAATTTATGATAAGGGGCAAAGAAAAAAAAGGCAAGGATAGTGGTAATGGGGAATGGCATCATGCGGGTGGTAAATTAAGAGAACTCGGTGCAGAGAATCTCACAGATGCTGAACTCCTTTCAATCCTGATAGCCACCGGTATCAAGGGTAAATCTGCCGAAAAGATAGCAGAGGAAATCATTAACAGATTCGGATCATACGACGGCATGGGGAATCAACCTCTTGAAAAATTCCTAATAATAAAGGGACTTTCCGACGCTAAAATCATTAGAATCGCAGCCGCACTTGAGATCGCCAGAAGGTGCGTTCATCTTATGGTAAAAAAATTAAAGGAAGACACGGAGTTACATACAGAAATATTCGGCGAATAAGGAAATCTTTTATGAGTAAACTGAAAGGGAAACCAACAAAAGTCCCCTACTCGTTTGATTTATCTTCTCATAAAACGGAAAGATCGTCTGTTGCTATACTGATGCACTGGATGCGGGAGATCATCGGCAGAAAAAATCTTGACCTCGGAATGCCCGATGTTGACACCTCCGGCAGCGATAGAAAAAGCCCGGATACTGTCATCTATGAATCCAGAAGGAGCGAAAAAATTCTTTGCGTCATAGAAGCGAAGCCCCCGTATTATGATGTCTTTAATGAGAAAGAGTTGAAAAAACCGGCATGGGAAAAGGCAAACGCAAGGAAGGCGAAATATTTCGCCCTTACCAATTTCCGAAATCTCGTTTTGTTTAATACTGAAAAGGTTAACGCCTTATGCCCCGAAGAAGAACAGATAGTCGGAAAATACAATCTCTCCGAACTTGAGAATCTCAATAATATTGAGGAAACAAGATACAGCGAATCCATAAAAAAGGGACTTGAAGATTTTCTTACAAAACTTTACTCAAGAGAACCAGAACACAAACTCGCTATTGATGAGTTCTTAGTCTATAGGCTTCATGAAAAGATAAGGGTTCTATCAACCTATTACAAAAGAATTATTGATGACAAATATCATAAGGACTCTTCTTTCGCTAAAAATCTATGCGGTTGGTTTAATTCACAGGGATGGGATTTTGCAGAACAAGACCAGGACTTTTATAAAGCCGCAAGACAAACCGCTTACCTCCTTATAAACAAGATTCTCTTCTACAATGTTCTTCAGGCGAAAAGACCTCAAGACCTTGATCCTCTTGAAATTCCTAAGGGGCTTACCAAAGGTGCGATGCTTCAGGGAACACTTCAAAACTATTTCCAACAGGTCTTAAATATAGACTATGAAAATATCTATACCACAGATTTTATTGATACTGTCGCCTTTCCAGAGGCAAAAGAAGTTGTAAATGAAATAAAAGAACTTGTCGGCATACTCAGGCAATACGATTTTTCCACGCTCGGTTATGACATTATAGGCAGAATCTTTGAACGACTTATCCCTGAGAAAGAACGGCACAATTTAGGGCAATACTTCACCAGCCCGGATGTTGTGGATTTAATACTCAGATTTTGTTTGTGTCATGAGGACGACAAGATTCTTGATCCTGCCTGTGGCGCCGGGACATTTCTTGTAAGGGCATATCAGCATAAAAAGATTATGAATCAGCGTAAAAAACACGAAGAGATATTAGAAACGCTCTGGGGCACCGATATTGCCAAGTTCCCCGCTCACCTTGCTACTATAAACCTTGCGATAAACGACCTCGGCGTGGATAAAAATTATCCAAATATTCTTCAGGAAGATTTTTTTAACTTGCTTGTAGGCATTGAAGGTTTTAATCCCGAAAAATGGAGAAAGGCTCGGGCGACAACACTCAGAATAAAGGAACGGGAAGTAACCTACCCGCGATGGTTTGATGCTGTAGTGGGAAATCCACCTTACACGAGACAGGAAGAGATAAGTGAGATTTCAACTGAGGACGCAGAATATAAAGAAAAACTTATTAAAAATGCGCTTTACTTTAATAACGGGAAGATCGCAGACATCGGGCTGCGCGCAGGTATCCATGCCTACTTCTTCGTTCACGGCACAAAGTTTCTGAAAGACGGCGGGCATTTCGGTTTCATTGTCAATAACTCATGGCTTGATGTTGATTACGGCAAGGGACTTCAGGAATTTTTTCTTAAAAATTACAAAATTGTCGCAATTATAGAATCAAAGATTGAACGCTGGTTTGAAGAAGCGGACATCAATACATGCATTGTTATTCTTCAAAAGAGCAATAACAAAAAAGAGTGCGACGAAAATCTCGTTCGTTTTGTTTATCTCAAAAAACCTCTGCGCTACTTCGTCCCGCCAGCCAAAGATATATGGGAAAAACAGATTGAAAGGCAGAACTCAATAGACAAACTTAAAAAGACAATACTCGCACACAACGATTTTTATGAGAACGAGGAACTGAAAATATTCCCAAAAAACCAGAAAGAACTATGGGATGAGGGATTCAATTTGAAGGAAGATAAATATGCAGGGACGAAATGGGGAAAGTATTTGCGAGTTAATACACCATTAATTTACTTTAAAATTTTAAAAAAGGGAGACCGTATTTTCGTTAGTTTGCAAAAAACTGCGGATATTAAGCCGGGATGTTACACCGGTATAAATGATTTCTTTTATATTGAAAGAAGGCCTGAATATAAAGACAAAATTGAAAAAAAATTTCTTAAACCAATAATAAGAAATACAAGTCAAATAAGGACAATATTTACCGATATATCTGAAATTAACGATTATGTTTTTGTGTGCCGACTATCAAAACAGGAACTAAGAAGATCTGGAAAGGATAATACTCTTCGCTATATAAAATGGGGAGAAACTCAAGTTACCCGAAGACGACAAAAAGTAGATGCTGGTAAAGAATGGAAAGAAGTAGAAACAGTTAAAAACCGCAAGCCAGGATGGTGGGCTATTCCATTGAAAACTGTATTACCAGCACAAATCTTTATGATTTATGTTATAAATGACAGATTTATTGTTTCATATTCGGAAAACCCAATCGCATCCGACAGGTGCCTCCATAGGATTTTTCCACAAAAAGGGTATAATGCAAAAGTTCTAACGGCAATTTTGAATTCAACTTTGACAATTTTTAATATAGAGATATACGGTCGCTCCAATTTGGGGCTGGGAGCGTTGAAATTCGAGACGATGGATGCAAAACAAATTCCCATCGTTGACCAAAAGAAAATTAAAACCGCCATTATCAAAAAGTTAGAAGACGCTTATGAAAAATTAAAAAACAGGGAAATTGGTAACATCTTTGATGAAGTCTGTGCCTTTTCACCCGAAGAAGTCTCTCTTGACAAGGTCAAACCTGACCGCCGTGAACTTGATAAAATTATAATGGGTGATATACTCGGACTTACGGACGACGAACAACTTGAAGTCTATCGTGCGGTCATTGATCTCGTGAAATCCAGAATTGAGCGGGCAAAAAGTTTCGGGAACAACAAAAAAACAAAAAATGGATTTGATATGGATTCTCTTGCAAACTCATTACTTGATCGGATAGATGGAGATAAATAACAATGCAAAGGATAGGGCATTTCTATAAAGAAAAAATATTATCTTTGCCTAAAAGATCACGACGCGAAATAGAAGCACCATACCATGATAGCGACAAAGGTTTAAGAATTGATCAAGACCTTTTCGGCTGGCGGCTTTACTATACCAGAGCCGGCAGGAAAACCGAGCGCTTTATTGAATGTAAATCGGAGGAGGAGGCTCGTTATCTTAAAGTCCTAATTGATGTCGGTATAAGAGAACTTTATGTGCCTAAAGATAATGAATACCTTAAAACCATTCTGCCTGAACTGGAAGAATTAAAAATGAAAACCGATAAAATCATTGACGATGGTGTCTCAGGTATCCTCAGCCGCAAGAGAAGACAAGCAGTAAGGCGGTTGGTTTATTCAAAAATAACGCAATACTAAAGTTCGCATATTTGATGGTCTTTATACTTCTCCCTGCATACAACGAAGAAGAAACGCTGCCGAGATTGCTTGACCGCCTTTCGTCTATGAATAAGTTCGTCGGGGAAGATTGGAAAATTCTTATAGTCAACGACGGCAGCACGGACGGCACGCGTGATGCTGCGCTGCGCCACCCACTTGCAATGGAACAAAGAATTATCGTAGTTGACCACGGAAAAAACCGCGGTCTTGCCCGCGCAATGGAGACAGGGATAAATGAATTCATAAAAATTGTA
>JBFMGN010000277.1:0-5154 GCA_040752435.1 Spirochaetota bacterium | reverse complement strand
ATGCTGATAAAAAAAATGTAAAAACTAAAAAGAAAAGCGGCAAAAAACAACTTGATGAATCTGAAAATACGCACAATGACCTTACGTAAAATAATATTGTTATTTCTTTTTTTCACCCTTCTCTCAAACAGCATTTATTCTGATATCTTATCTGAGGCAAAGAAACTTGAAGATACCGGGAATATAAAGGATGCGCTGATAAAATACAATACATGGCTTGAAGAGAATAAACGGGATAAAAACTATTCGGCCGTGTTTTTTCATATGCTATCACTTGAAAAAGATCCGAAAAAAATAATTGATCTTATTATGAAAAATATCCCGGGCATAACTGCCGCATCGGAGAGACACAAGGCGGTGACACTCCTCGCCTCGTTGGAAGAAACTCTCGGCCTGATTGAAGATGCTCAAAAACACTACCAACTGGCCTCAACCTTGCTTCCCAATAGCAGGGATTATAAAAGTCTCTTTATCTCCGCTGCCCTGCTATTTGAAACAGGTGAATTCCAGCGGGCTTCCGAACAGGCCGCCTCAATAATGCTCGAATGCCCGGTCTCTGAAATCCGCATGGATGCACAATTGCTTCTAGGCAAGTTATATTTGAAGCAAAATGACGTTAACAAGGTAACGGAGATAATAACCTCGGCTCTCCAGGGCGAAAACCGGCAGAAATTCAGCCCGGCGCAGTTATTAGCAATCTATGAACTTTCAAATGCCGTAGGAAATCGAGAGTATTCTTTATTTGCTGTTGAAGAATTGAAAAGCCGTTTTCCCGGGAGCCCGGAATACGCCCTGGCGAGAAAAGAAAATAATGTGGAGATTGAATATTATCCGAATCCATCGTTCTACTTGGAAGTAACCGAGGCGCCTGAAGCATCAACGCAAGCAACGATAAAATACTTAAGCATACAAACGGGCTCTTTTCTTGTAAGGGAAAACGCCGAGTACATGGTCAAAGACCTGAAAACTGCTGATTTTAATGCTGAAATTATTGAGAAAGTATTAAACAACAAAATATATTACAAGGTTATAATTAGAAACATTCTGATGGATGATTCTCAAACAACATTGATGCGTTTAAAAGATACTGGTTTCGAAGGATTTTTACTGTATGACTGACGCTCTTTGTCAAAACTTTACTGTTGATCATCAACAGTTTCAATTTGCTCGAAAGTTATGGCTTTATCAGAAGTAGGTTCGAAACCGTATATTCCGACATTCCCCCTGAGTAAGGTGCAGGTATGAATTATCTTATTTTCTGTTCTGACTTTTTTGTAATTTAGTTTATACCTTCTCTTTTCTTCAAGGAGGCCGTTCTTTTTAAGCACTTTTAATTCAAGTATCTGATCGCCGATAGAATAAACCGAGTATCCGCCCTTAAGTTCAATATTCCCCTCAATAAAAATAAAGTTGGGAAAATCGAAAAATATTTCATCCCCGGTATCACTAGAGTATTTCCCCGATAGTTCAGAGGCCGTGAAGCTTTCTGCGGGTTTAAGCTCAGGTTTAAGGCTTTTTTGCAGTACTCTGGTGAGGCGGTTGTATGTACCGTCCCATTGATTCGTATCTTTCATAAAATCTGTATCACTTATTGTAATCTGAATTGTATCAAGGGAAAGCACATAAATAGAAATTTGCTTGCCGATAAACGGCACAAAGTCATTCTGGCAGACAATGTAAAGACTGTTGGCTATGCGGGTTCTATGTGAACTTTTCCAATTGTAAACTTCCTGAATATCCCCGGAGTATAATGAAATTTGCCTGTTTTGCGGCTCAAACAGGAAGATATCGCTGATGGCTTTTACATCAGAAGGATTGGCATTATTATTCGTGACACGATACCAGGGGGAGTCGAGGAATTCTTCAAATGCGTTTTCATCTTTACTAAAGAAGAGGTCTTCCAGTTGTTTTTCCTCTATTTTTTTTCCGGGGATTTTCTCTTCCTTTACTTTTACGTAACTATTTGACTGGTATTTCCAATAATAAGTACTTTTAATCAGATCCATAATATTGTCCGATTCCAGATCATGTGAATACGTAACAATTGGAAAACTTATATCGTTTTTCTGGCCGAGTTTATATGCCTGTGACCGCTCCTGTTCCTGAATTTCAATTGCACCACCGGCTATAATTTCAGAGATAGACGTATAAAATAAACCGATACCGTTGGGGGCATGTGTCTTCCGAAATACATTTAAGGTGCTTTCACCGTTGTTATTCATTCCGTAGCAGATAATTTCGAGATTATGATCACCAACGATATCTCCCAGAGAAACGTTGAAAGTTCTTAAGTTATTTGCATTTGTCATTCCCTGCCAGGTCATTTTATAAATGTTTCGTACCGTATCAAAATCGACGACGGAAATTCGTATCATTGCATCCGGGTTTTCCCGTTCCTTTAGAACCAGTATCTGTTCCTCGTTAGGGTCAAGATCGAGATTGGCATTGATAACCTGCAACAGAATATCATTTGGGCTGATTTCTGCTTTTGGGGTGGCGACTTCGCGTGAAAGACCCTCTGTAACACTATCGGAAAACTCTGAATCTGAAAGGGTTCTGTGACCTCCTTTAGGAACTATGGTTTTAGCCATTTCAACCGGTTCACGGTTGTTTATGTTATTTTTACAGCCCCCAGCAACGTACAAAAAAAATATGCACCATAAAATTGAAACTATCAGGATTTTCAGAAAATTGTTTTTCATACCGTATATTCGTTAAAAATAAACTTTAAGCATTTCTAACACTTTTTTTTTCACTTCTTCAAGAGGTAGTTTACATTTAAAACCGGAGGCGGTCTTGTGACCGCCTCCGCCCATAATCTGCGAGATTTCCGCCACATTAATATTTCCTTTAGATCGCAGAGAACACCTTAAAATTCCTTCCAGGTTCTCCTTAAAAAAAATGGAAACCCGTATGCGCTCGCTCTTAAGAGGTATATTGATAAGGGTATCTGCTTCTTCATACGATGCGTTGCATTGAATTATAGTTTCCTTGAGCATTGTCTGGATAGCGACTTGTTTATCAAAGTGAAGCTCTAATGTGGAGAGAACCTTCGACTGCAAAACGAGAGATGAGATAGAGTTGCTTTCATATATTCTGGAATAGATATCATTAGGATTTACACCATTTTCAACAAGGACATGCGCTATGGAAAAGGTTTTTGCCGTGGTTTTCGGATAAATAAATGATCCCGTGTCATAGACAATTCCCACATAGAGAGCTTGGGCCAGCAAAAAATCAATTTCTACACCTATTTCCGAGAAAAGATCATACAGAATTTCACACGTTGACGACGCCTCTTCAATTATCAGGTTGGCGGTAAGAGTATTCCCGCCGTTTTCATGATGATCAATTATAAGGTAATCTTTTACAACCGGCAAAACATAGTCAGCTACTATTCCAATGTTATGCGTATCATTCGTATCCAGCATTAAAAGTACATATTCAGAAATATCTTTCGGCAGAAGCATTTGAGATGCAAGAACATTAACATTTCCATCAGGATCGAGAAATTTAAACTTCTGGGGAATCGGATCGGCGTTGAAAATAAGACTCCTTTTCCCCATCTTCTGTAATCCGCGATACACGGCACACTCACTCCCGATTGCATCTCCGTCCGGGGTCTCATGCGCGGTTATTATAAAATGCGAATGCTGGCTGATAAAATCTTTGGCAATATCAAATTTCATGCCGGAGGTCCTTAAGGGCTCCCGATCAGGCTGGTGCCTTTCTTAATTCTGGGAATTCCCTTATAAAAACCGGCCGGAATATCCGGCCCGATAAAACATCCCGCCTCAACTACGGTATTATTCGGAATTGACGGATGCATCCCGATAACCGTAAGGCCGTCCTTTATTTGTTGCGGGAAATCTTTATTTTTTATTACGTTTGATCCCCCTCCGATAACAACATCTTCGCCGATTGATAGAACCGTTGTTCCTTCATCGATTCCAGGGAAGATAATTGCATTTGAAACTCTCGCCCTTTCTCCGATCTGATTGTTATTCATTACGACCGAGTTAATTACAGATGCCTCTTCTCTTATATGGACACCGGAAAAAATTACAGAGTTCTCAACATATCCATCTATTCGAACTCCGGAAGAAAGCACGCTGTTTTTAACCCATCCTTTTTGTGAAATCAAAGTTTCTTTTTCTTTTAAAGGCGATAAGCTCTTTAAACGAGAAAAAAGTTCATGTATGTCTTCATGCTTCAAAAGCATAAGATTTGCCCTGTGAAGCTGCAAAATATTATTATGAAATATCACTTTACCTTTAAGGTTTACAGGTTTATCCACCGCGGGGTTGAAGATTTCAGTAAAAAGAGATTTTGTAAAAAAAGGTTTTTTATTTATCGCAGGCTTAAGGTTTTCGATAGCAGCCAACAACTTTTTTTTACCTGAAATATACAATTCCACCGGGATATCATTTATTGAAATTTTGATAATCTTATCAGTCGGCGTAGAATCGGCCAGTTTTTCAAATGAACCTGTTTCAATATACCCAACGAAACCAAGGCTGTAAAGAATAAATCTATCCGCATGTATACCTTTAAGCCTTTCCTTAAATTCGGTAAGTTCTGTTTCTAATGCCAGGAACGTAATTTCAAAATCCTTCCATCTGGCGGCGTGCGGGATAATAAGCCGTGAGAGTTCCCTTCTGGTAAACAGGTAGCGTTTATTGATAGAGGGGAAGCTGGTATTAACCAGGGCAATATCCAGAAAACAGTACTCACCCCAGATCGGAAACCCTCCTGATGATGAGTGTGGAAGAAAACCGGGAATTTTCTCGGGCGGTTCAAAATCAAAGAGAAGTAAAGCTATGTCAGCCATCGATCAGGCTTCCTTAAATTGCAGCGAGACATATCCTCCGAATTTCCCCCGTACCCGGACGCTGCCACCCAGGAGGTTATCAGGAATTTTTTCACCGGCAGGTATTTTACGATCATCGATAATTGTGAATTTAAGTGCCTTGTCCTTAGAGCTTAACTGGGCAAAAGTGTCTTTATTCTGTTCGCCTGTTATGGTAATCCCATCTGAAGTTTCGTTCAGGTACAGTTTTTCTTCCTTTTTCAAGCTGTAGGGTTCGCGTTTAAGCGGTCTATTCTCAGAATACACCCTGAATTTTAAGCCAGCGCGGGCTTTTACACTTTTTA
>JBFMGN010000276.1:0-5161 GCA_040752435.1 Spirochaetota bacterium | reverse complement strand
ACCAAAACATTATTAGTCATCTTTGCCCATTCGTACGAAAAACCATACACTCGTGTCAATTGCTTGTATCACCCATCAGTCTCTTTTTTAAGCTCATACTTTACTTGTAAGGATCAGCAGCATCTCTTAAGCCATCGCCCAAAGCGTTAAAGGAAAGTATACTGATAATAACAAACAGTGCCGGTATTAAGAGCCAGGGAAACATAGCAATTGTTTCTGCATTCTGAGCGTCTTTTAAAAGCACTCCCCAGCTAACCGCCGGGGGACGCAGTCCCAACCCAAGATAACTCAGAGCTGTCTCGCCCAAAATCATCATAGGTATTGAAAGAGTTAGATGAACGATGAGATAACTGATAAATGAAGGAAGCAGGTGTCTTGAAATAATAACGGCATCGGTGGCTCCGGCTATCTTGGCCGCTATGACAAAATCCGTCTCTCTCAACTCTAAGAGCTTTCCCCTGATTATTCTGGCTAATCCGCACCATCCCCGCAGAGCAAGAATAATGGTAATAAAAAAATAAACTTTGATTGCCGACCATTCCCGGGGAAAAGCTGCAGCTAAGGCCATCCAGAGAGGAATGGTCGGTATCGAAAGTAAAAACTCTATAACCCTCTGAATGACCATATCGACTTTCCCTCCGTAATATCCGGAAATTCCCCCCAATATTGCTCCCAAGATGAAACTAAGAGCCACTCCCAACAGTCCAATAGATAGGGAAATACGAGACGCATATATATTCCGTGATAATAAATCCCTTCCTATATTATCGGTCCCAAAGAGAAACAATACTCCCGGTTCTTCTACCCCCAGGAGGTGTATATCTGTTTTAAAGAGGTTCCAAAATCTGTACTTATCTCCATGTACAAAAAAGTGAATGGGATACTTTTTGGTCTTATCCTCGGTGTAGATTCTACGAAAAGTCTTTTCATCAAATTGGTAGTCTATCCCGTACACAAAAGGATGGGAAATTCCCTTCTCATCAAAGAAATGGATGCTCGTGGGAGGGCAGTAGAGGAATGTTTTATGGCGCCTATATATATCATATGGAGCAAAAAAATCAGCAAATATCGCCAGAAAGTAGAAAATAGCCAATACGGAACCCCCGATAAGAGCTAATTTGTGCTTTCTAAATTTTCGGGACATCAACCGCCATTGGGAGGCTAGATAGTATCTTTCGTCCCGTTTATTCATCTTTAAATCTTTCTCACTTTGTTATGCGGATACGGGGGTCTATCAAAACCAGCAGTATGTCTGAGATAAAGGTACCTATTACAGTTAAGAATGATAGCATCATGATAATGCTTCCGGCCAAATACATATCCTGGGCCTGTAATGCCCCGTAAAGCAAAGGTCCTGTAGTTGGCAGGCTGAGTACTATGCCAGTAATGGTTGCTCCCGAAACGATCTCTGGAAGAACCCAAGTTATCCTGCTGATCAGGGGATTAATGGCTACCCTGACCGGATACTTCAATAGGAGTGTTCTTTCCGCAACCCCCTTGGCCCGGGCCGTGATTACATATTGCTTTCTAAGCTCGTCCAATAAACAACCACGCATAATCCGAATAAGCTCAGCGGTGCCGGCTGTACCGACCACAACTACAGGGATGGGCAGATGTTTAAACATATCTATGATTTTAGCTGCAGACCAGGCCTTATCCATATACTCCGGCGAGAAAAGGCCACCTATACTGAAACCGAAATATTTGTAGAAAATAAACATCAGTATCAGAGCCAATAGGAAGTTAGGCATCGCAAGACCGATAAAACCTAAGACTGTATAACTATAATCGCCTATTGAATATTGATGAGTGGCCGAGTAAATCCCTATAGGGATGGCGACCGCGTAGGTGAAAAAAAGAGTAACAAGAGATATCGTTACTGTTATTGGCAGAGTCTCGGCCAATAAGTCCTTAACCGGCCTTTTCCATCGGAAAGATACTCCAAAATCTCCCCTCACTACTCGTCCTATCCATTTACAATACTGCTGATAGAACGGCAAATCCATAGAGTACTGTCTTCTTAATGCAGCAACCCCTTCATCACTAAGCATTATTCCCTGCGCCTGTAATTGTGCCACATAGAAATCGACAAAATCACCAGGGGGAAGCTGAATAATAATAAAGGAAACTATTGATAGCATGAGCATGATGATTACCATGTACACACATCGACGCAGAATATAGGAAAGCACTTTTATCCACCTACTGTAATTAAAACATATCTTCGACTAGCCGGTAAAGCTATCGCTTATTAACGACTTAAGGAACTTTAGGAGATTCAGAAAGACGCCCCATTTTCTAGGAGCATTGAAAGATATAAGTCCCTCCCCCTGGACTTTAAAGAACCAGATGGGAGGGTTCTATTTTTTTAAGTCTTTTCGGCTGCCTTACTTTTTCCAGTAGAACTCCTCTACACCCACATGGATAAGACCTTGAGCAGAAACAGAACTGGCACTCCAAAATCTCTCTGGAACATTCCCAAGATCATTCGCTATCACCGCAGGCTCGGGAACCATACCTATCGTACCAATTTTAAAGAGTTTTTCAGCACTCGTGTCGAGAAGATAGGTCATCGCTTCATTGAGCTCCTTTTTGGGAAGATATCGCAGCGAATGGATCGTTTTGCTAAATTTTTTAACCCATTCCGGGGGTTCTTCGCCCTTCTTACCGTTTGTTATTAACCATTCATCCCATAGAGGAGCCCACCATTTGGGCCGCCACCAGTAAGCCTCAAAGAATATAAAACCTGCATGCGTGGTAACCGTCATTGTACGACCCCACATTTGAGCTTCATTCGTATATATCGCATCATACATAGCCTGCTTGCTTACGGCGTTGATCTTTGCTTCGACGCCAATCTCCTTCCAGTTAGCGACGATTATTTCCATCATAGGAATATAATAGGCATACATTTCTCCCGTTGTCGTTACGATTACTTGCAGGCGCTTACCATCGGGTCTTTGGCGATATTCGTGATCTGTACCCCACTTCAGACCCATCTCATCTAACAGCCTATTAGCCTCTTGCGGATCATGCTGAGCATACGCCTTGGCCCATTCTTCTTTGTAGTAATCAGCGGGGGGAGTCACAGTATCCTGACGCGGTACGCCTTTACCGAAAAAGAGTGCCTCATTAATTTCGTTACGGTCAATAGCCAGCGATACAGCTTGTCGAAATCTGAGATCGTGAAGGATTTTTGCCAAAACCGAATCTTTGTTGTAGTTCATATTCGTATAAAGTGAGAAAACGGAACCGTCGGACATTCCAGCCAGCTGAACCCGGTATTTACCTTCTTTCGCTGCTTTCAGGAAAAGAGGATACTTGGCAAGCTGTATCCCCCAACTGCCGAAGTCTACCTCTCCGGCCACTGCTCTCATGTTGAAAACCTCTGCGTCTTCTGTGCGAGATGTGATAATTTTATCAATATAGGGGAGTTGATTACCTGCAGTATCTACATGATGATAGTAGGGATTACGTTCCCATACTATTCCACCCGGCACTCTTCTCTGGAATTTCCAGGCGCCCAAAACAGGATAGGCCCTGTTAAGCTCCTCGCTCAGCTGATAGCCCGGGAAAAAGAAGCCCAGCATTGCATTCATTAGTTCCCACCACTGATCATAACCCTCCTTCTTAGCCAATTCATTAGCCTCTTTGTTGTATTTTATATGGTACTGCTTCAGGAAATGTTTGGGCAGAAGCCGGAACGACCAGTTTGCTATTACAAGCATTGGTGCGGCCGGATAGGACACAGCGAAGTGAAAACGAATTGTGTAATCGTCTACTTTTTCCGCCTTCATCAATTCGCCGCCGGGCATGTACGGTGCAGGCGTCTCTGGGATAAGCTTATCATTCAACATCACATCTTCCCACCAGAAGAGCATGTCATCGGCAGTCACGGGTTCTCCATCTGACCATTTTCCACCTTTTCTGAAGAAAATCGTATGTGTCTTTCCATCCTCTGACAACTGCCAGCCTTTTACTACATCTGGAACAACTTTCGTAAGGGAACGATTCCACCTGCCTACACCTCGGGAAAAGTCCATTGAACCGGATAGGTGAGTAACACCAGTATCCTGACCAACGCTGTCCATTCTCAACGGTCTGTCGCTGTACTTGCCAATCGCCTCAATTGGCTGCACCACGACAGGCTGTTCAGGGAGTCTCTCTTTTACTGAAGGAAGCTCTCCGGCTGCCACTTTTTCTTTGAGCATGGGAGACTCATAGAATTCTCTGATAGTCTTTCCGGTTTCTTTTTCGTAATCCTGGAGAGTGTCCCACCACTTCCATTCTCCTACCGCGGGTTCAAATTCGAGAACCGCAGGAGCTTTCTCCTGAACAGCGACCGGCTCTTGTTTCGGTACTTCCTTTGCTTCTTCTTTTTTCCCTCCTGCTGCAATTTGAGAGATTCCGAGAACCAGCAAGAATCCTACTGACAGTAATAAAACACGAACTAACTTACCGTACTTCATTTGATCCTCCTTAAAATTGTATTTTTTAAAACCTCCTAAATATCTGTATTCCTTGAAGTTTTGCCCTTTTTCATCCTTATCCTTCCTTAAAGTTAGGTTCCAAAAGTAGATAGAAATATTTTTGTATACATTATAATTATTGTATACAATTAAAGAACAGCATAATAGATTTAATAGTTATTGTCAAGAAAAATTTTCTAAAAATGTATTCTCTCAACATGGTTCAGCGGGGATATTATTTGAATAGACCGTATAGACGCCGCGGGCTTTTTACAGTAATGTCTCGATGTCTGCCTTGTCGATACTCTCGTGGAGCATCATCGAAACAATATTTCGCAGGTGGGATGTTTGCTTTTGGTATCCTGGTCGGGCAAATCCCTGATGCTGTAGCCAGCGTGATTCCCGGTCGAACCAATCCGATTTTCCTGTAACTGTCCGCCCCCAATGGTACCACAACCAAATTGTCACGGACCGTAATCAAAATATCCTCTATTCATTTCAAATTATTCCAATTCGGGCGGGTGGAAGTCATTGAGCTCTTTACTTGTCCCACTCCTCAAAGGCGGTGATGATGTTTTCTGTCGGATCATCAACAGTCCAGGCAACCTGAGCAATCAAACCGCCCTCCCTGCTCCAGAGGGACCGAAACACGCGCCGCACGGCCCGGCGAACATCTTCCTCAGTTCCGAAAG
>JBFMGN010000275.1:0-5169 GCA_040752435.1 Spirochaetota bacterium | reverse complement strand
CTGAAATAAATGTGATTGTGCTCTTGATCGATGAACGCCCGGAAGAAGTAACCGACATGCGCAGAAATGTAAAAGGCGAGGTGATAGCCTCTACTTTTGACGAACAGGCCACTCGTCATGTTCAGGTGGCGGAAATGGTTATCGAGAAGGCTAAAAGGCTTGTTGAACATAAAAAAGATGTAGTTATTCTCCTCGATTCCATCACCCGTCTGGCCCGTGCCTATAATCAGACCGTACCGACATCGGGGAAGATACTATCGGGGGGGGTGGATTCAAACGCCCTGCATAAACCCAAGAGATTTTTCGGTGCGGCCAGAAATATTGAACATGGAGGCAGTCTCACAATAGTTGCAACCGCCCTTATCGAAACCGGCAGCCGGATGGATGAAGTTATTTTTGAAGAATTTAAAGGTACGGGCAATATGGAAATACATTTGGACAGAAAACTTTCCGACCGGCGGCTTTTTCCATCCATCAATATTAAGAAATCCGGCACGCGAAAAGAAGAGCTGCTCCTTACCGAAGAAGAATTAAATAAAATGTGGATACTCCGCAAGGTAATTAACCCGATGGATGATGTAGAGATTATTGAATTGCTGCTTGACAGAATGAGGAAAACCAAGAATAATGAGGCTTTCTTACGATCTATGAACACGTCACCGACAACTGAAGGGTTGTAAGGGTCATTTTGAATAGCCTGGATAGACTTATCGGCGGTTTAAACAGAGGAGTATATTGTAATATAATATCTGGCTTTCAGAGTTGTTGTGGAGGAAGTGAACAATGAAGAAGGGGATCCATCCGGAGTATTTTCACACGAAGATAAAATGCGCGTGCGGCAATATAATTGAAACACGTTCAACGGTTAAAGATATTGATATAGAAATTTGTTCAAGTTGCCATCCTTTCTTTACCGGGAAACAAAAACTGGTTGATACAGCAGGAAGAGTGGAACGTTTTAAGAGAAAATATGGCATTAAAGAATAACGCGCATACACGGAAAGAATCAGATGACGAGTCTTAAAACTCCGGTTTAAACCGGAGTTTTTTTATTGTGTATAATCGAGCGAAACCGGGCTGCAATAAAATGCCGGGTTTCGGCGGAAACGGTCTTAGAGCCTGAATCGTTAAACAAGTTTTTGTTGCATATTATTCATCTTTCATATATCATGTTTGGTGAGGATTTTTTTCAATGAAACATTTATTTTCGCTCCATCGGACGGAATATGGAATTGACCCTGAAGTGGTGGTTTCCGCTCCCGGGAGTGTTAACCTGATGGGCGAGCACACCGATTACAATGAGGGTTTTGTCCTTCAAGCCGCAATTTCACGTTCGATTATGGTGGCAATGTCCAGGAGAAAGGACAATTCCCTAAGGTTTTTTGCCGCCGATTATAACGAGCGGAAGAGAACTACTATTACAAATCTCAAATATAAACGCGAAGACCGGTGGGCAAATTATGCTAAAGGTGTTTTATACGAACTGAATCAGCTTGGGCATTCCTTTAAGGGAATTGATATTACCATCAAAGGCGATATACCCCAGGGTATCGGACTCGCCGCCTCCTCGGCCCTTTGTATTGCCGCCACTGTAGCCGCCGGGCATCTGTTTAATTTAAAATTGAGCGATGACCAAATTATAAGAAGTTCCACCCGGGCTGAAACGACTTTTATCGGTCTGGATAAAGAAATAACCGACCAGATTGTCGCTTGTACTGCGAAGAAGGGGAATATTATTTTTCTCGATCTGAGAACGGAACAGTATGAATACATCCCCCTGAAATTGAACGGTGTAAAAATTCTCATCACGGTCTCCAATGTACCTCTGGTTTCTTTCGATGCCGAACTGAAAGAACGCAAAGAGGATTGTAAAAAATGCGTCGAGTATTTAAGAAAGAAAAAACCCGGTACCGCCTTAAGGGATTATACCATCCATGAATTAACCCACAGTATGGGCGTTGTACCGGAAAACATCAGGCGCAGATGTCTCCATGTGGTAGAGGAAAATCAGCGGGTACTTGATGCAAAAACGGCGATTCTAGAAGGCGACCTGGTGGCATATGGTAAGTTGCTGAACAGATCCCACGAAAGTTTGCGGGATAATTATGAAGTCTCCTGCCCGGAACTGGATTGGCTTGTAAAACGCGCGTGGGAATTGGACGGGGTCCTCGGTTCCAGGATGACAGGTGCGGGGTTCGGCGGATGTACCATAACGCTGATTAAAGATCAGGCGATAGAAGCCTATAACGATAGGCTTGAAGAGTATGAACGTATTTTTGGTTTTGATGCGGAAACGATAATATGCGATCCAGCCCAAGGCGTTCATGTTTTATATCCCTAAGTAAAAGTGTTTGACTGATGAAAATACTGCTTACAAATGACGACGGTATTGAAAGTCCGGGTATTCTATCTCTTGAGAAAACACTTGCCGGGGAGCATGAAATATGGACAATGGCGCCCGATAGCGAACGGAGCGGCATGTCTCACTCCATCACTTTGAAAGAGGCGGTAAGGATACAACAGGTAGGAGAGCGGAGGTTTTCCTGCAGTGGTACACCGGCGGATTGTGTTCTTTTTTCCTTTCTCGGGGCTATCCCGGTTACCCCGGATGTCGTAATTTCTGGAATAAACCTTGGACCGAATTTGGGTACAGATATTATCTATTCTGGAACCGCGGCCGCCGCACGACAGGGAGCCTTGATGGGGCGTCCGTCCATCGCGGTTTCCGTGACCTCCACTGCACCTCCATTTTTTTTCGACCGGGCGGCCGATTTCGTTTTAAGAAATCTTGATATTTTCGTGTCATTATGGAACGAGGATCATTTTCTTAACATAAATGTGCCCAATAGCAACACGAGGGTCTTCAAAATTACAGTTACCCATCCATCCAGAAGAATTTATAGAGATCAGCAGGTTAATTTTACTGCACCAGAAGGTGAAAAATATTATTTTCTTAAAGGATCTACACCGGCCGCGGGTATCGAAGAAAATTCCGATTGGGATGCAATTAATAAAGGGAACATCTCCGTGTGCCCGGTTTATCTTCATCCATTGAATCATACCAACGGCCGTCGTTATCGCGATACGATTTTCAGAGAACCGGTATAAAAGTCAAGAATAATAATTTTTACATAAAAAAGTGTTTAATAAAAACTCTTTCGTGTCGAAAATCAAAGAGGAGCATGAGATATGGTCGAGCAGATAAAGCAGACGGCGATTCAATATAACCCGTCCTCCAACACACCCAGGGAAATGACTTTGATAGATGCCGAAGATATAAAGGCCATTCTTTACCTAGGCTTAAGAGGAGAGATTTCACTGCCGATAGAAAAACATAATGTAGATATTCTGGCATAGAATGGTATATACTGTCCTGGTGAAACCTACATCCTTTAGGCACCAGAGCAATGTCATCAATGCAAGCCTGCTAATCCACATATTTTTATTATTCCTGGCAAGAGTCCCCCCTTTAAACCCTCAAGAAATCGATATGGAGGCAGTGTATTCAAAGGAGGAATTTCATTGGGGGGTCCAGTCTTTTCATTACGGACTTTTCAATAAAGCTATCCTTTCTTTTGAAAAAGCCCTTTCGTATAAACCGCAGGATGTACAAACCCTGGAATGGCTCGGCCGGGCATACTATAGATCCGGCTTTGATGAAACTGCACTCGGTACATGGAATAATATAATCCGGTCCGGGAAAGCCACGGCGCTTTTAAAAAACAGGGTTGAAATCCTCAATGAGAGACGAGGGTTAGGCAGAGAGTTGGGTGAAACGGAAAAATATGTGATAGCCGGGGAAATTAGGGGAAAGGAGCAGAAATTAACCCTTTTTCAGCGGCCTTCTTCAGTATTACCTCAAAAGGACGGAAGTTTTTACCTGGTATCTTTCGGTTCCAATGAGATCCTCCTTTTTGAAACCAACGGGACGTTAAAACAGAGATTAAGAGGAGGGTTTCAGGGGTTTGACCATCCGTTTGATATCCTCGATTCGGGCAAAGGATTCCTTTTTGTTTCCGAGTTTGAAGGTAACAGAATAACCAAATGTTCATATGACGGATTTATTCAAAAAAGTTTTGGAGGTAAGGGAAGGGAAGATGGAAAATTACTAGGGCCGCAGTTCCTTGCATCGGATGGAAGTGAATACCTCTATGTCACTGATTATGGTAACAGGCGGGTTTGCAAGTTTGATTATGACGGGAATTTTATTCTCTCTTTTGGCGGTAAAACGGCATCTTTTCCTGGCTTTGTAGCCCCTGCCGGAATTCTCGTATACCAGGATAAAGTTTATGTCAGCGATGTAGTTCGGAAAAATATCGCGATTTTCGACCAGAGCGGAAATTATATTGCCACCATCGGCGAGGGTAAATTCGACGCTCCCGAGGGCTTAAGTCTGTGGGAAGAAGGCGTTCTCCTGGTGGCCGATACCGACAAAATAATTACGTACAATCTTGAAACCGAAGTGGCAACCACCCTCTCCGAGCTTGAGGGAGGGGGGGGGAAGGTGGTAAAAGCTGAAAAAGATGCAAACGGCAACCTTCTTACTGTAGACTTTGATTTAAACAAACTTTTCGTGCTTTCAGCGCTATCCAGCATGTATTCAGGACTCGACGTTCAAATAGACAGTGTTTTTTCAGATGAGTTTCCCAATATAACCCTTTTTGTAACGGTTCGATCTCGTTTGGGAAATCCCATTACCGGATTAAACGGAATTAATTTTATTGTTACAGAGGGCAGGCAGCCGGTAGGCGAGCTGAATTTTCTTTCCGCTATTGATAATTCCACTGCCTCAGATATTGTGATTCTCGTGGATAAATCCCCCGAGATGCAGAATTACAGGGATGCACTCTCTCTTTTCGCTTCCAGTGTTACAACCGCTTTTATGGGGAAAGGGAATATGCGGATAGTTTCCGCCGGGAAGAATCCCGCTATTGAAGTTAAGACAGGCAAAAATCGGGGTACCTATATAGAGGCTATTATTAACGGAGGGGAGTATTCCAATGCCTGGGAATTTGATTCTGCCTTGAGGTTGGCTGTAAATGAATTGATCCCGGTAAAAAATAAACGGGCTGTAATTTTTATAACCCAGGGGCAGCTTGGTGAGAAGGCTTTCAACCGGTACAGTCTTAATGAATCGGTGCAATACCTGAAAAATAACGAAATAAGTTT
>JBFMGN010000274.1:0-5180 GCA_040752435.1 Spirochaetota bacterium | reverse complement strand
ATCCGGTTTTTATACCTTTATTGGGCTTACCGATACTATCTCCCAGTATGAAAACTATAATTTTTATTTCTTATTTTTGCTGCCATTATTACGTATTGCGCTAATTTTGGCATCATCCGTCTTTGTCGCTAGAGCACTCTCCTTATATTCTTTTGGAAAAGCAATTTCTATTGTCGGAAGTCTTTGTATGACCCTTATCTGTGCATTGGTGTCTCTGCTTTTTCGTTTTAACTACCAGTTCCTGGCCATCCTCGTTACCGGCGTCTTTTCTGCCGGGGTAGGTTGCTTGTTTTTTTTTCTCGATGGGTGAGGTAGAATTGCGCGGATACTTTTCAGTATCTGTCGGCACTGCCGAGAACTTCTCTGTTTTTTCGAATAATCATCTTTTTAAGTTCTTCGCGTGCAGGTCCCAAGTATTTTCGGGGGTCAAATTCTTCCGGTTTTTGCATGAATATTTTCCGTACCACGGCGGTGACAACCAGGCGCCCATCTGAATCGATATTTATTTTACACACCGCCGACTTTGACGCTTTTCGAAGCTGGTCTTCGGGAACCCCTACGGCGCCTACCATTTTACCGCCGTTGTCGTTGATCATCTTTGTATACTCAGGGAGAACCGAGGAGGCACCGTGGAGTACAATAGGAAATCCTGGAATCCGCCTTTCAATTTCTTCGAGAATGTCGAAACGGAGAGGGGGGACCGATTCGCCGGGTTTCACTTTAAACTTATAGGCTCCATGGGATGTGCCGATGGAAATCGCCAGGCTGTCGACACCCGTTCGTTTTACAAAGTCTTCCACATCATTCGGATTGGTATAATGGGAACTACCGTGTTTTACTTCGTCTTCTATGCCGGCGAGAACTCCCAGTTCCCCTTCTACGCTTACATCGTATTTGTGTGCATATTCCACGACTTTCTTGGTCAAGGCGGCATTGTCTTCATATTTCAAAGCGGAACCGTCTATCATTACGGATGAAAAACCATTTTCAATGCAGGCAACACATAGATCATAGGAGTCGCCATGGTCAAGGTGCAATGCAATAGGAATCTTTGTGCCTGATTTCTTAATAATCTCCGAGGCCCCCTGCGCCATATATCGGAGCAAAGTCTCATCGGCATATGAACGTGCTCCTTTTGAGACCTGAAGAATAAACGGAGAACGACTTTCGATGCATCCATACACAATGGCTTGAAGTTGTTCCAAATTATTAAAATTGTAGGCTGGAACGGCATATCCGCCTTCCATAGCCCTTTTAAACATTTCCTTTGTATTTGAAAGACCGAGGTCTTTATAGTATGTCATAGACAATAATCTCCTTCTAGAAATCTGTTAAATAAAATTTTAAAGAGCGCAGCGATTATTGTCAAGTGCCCGGGCGAGGTAAATTCCCGGCTGTATTCTTGACCTTCAATGACCATGATGGTAGCGTAAACCGGATGAAAAGAACATTTATCCTTGTCACGCTCTGCTTTCTGTTAATCATTGTTTCCGCCTGTTCTTCCCGTTCGCTGTATATCCTTACCGATCAGTATTGGTACGAAACCTACCTTAACGAAGCGGGCATACAGACCGGTATTGAAAAAATCGCCGTAAAAAATGGATATAACCGAACCGCAATCGAGATAATCCAGGTGAACGGAAAAGAACAGGAAAATCTTTCATTGTATAAAAAAATATCTAATAACGATATTATTCTGTTAAGTCCCTTACTGTCAATTCATACCGCGGCAATAAGAAAGAATTATCCGGGAATAAAGATGATTGCATTCGGTGACCCTGTACCAGACGGTATTAAAACCAACATGATCGACGGACTGTATCTTATTTATTTTGATAGAACAGAGGCATTCAAGGAGGCTGGTTCTAAAGCAGTCCAATTTCTTACGGGTAAGGGCGGCTTAGGTATATTATTCTACACGGGGACTGAGAATAGGAAGAGAGAAATAAGGGCTTTTTTGGATAGTTTTACCGAAACCGGAGGCAGTAACGCCTTCCTGACACTTACTGTTGACAATCTTGATAAAAGGAAAGAGATACAGGATTTCTTGAATGAGGTAAAAACCAGGAATATTACCCTGCTGTTACTGGCGGTTTCAGAATTAAATTCGTATTGTATGGATATACTGGCGCCTCATGATGTATTAATAATTACCGAGAATTTAATTAAAAGCAGTATCTGGGAAAGCAAGATTTTTCTTTCAATCGAACTTGACTTTATGTCTGCAATTGATTCGGCCTTGAAGGCTGCAAAGGATGGGTCGGAACATCGCATTACGGTGCCTGCAAAAATTATCCCCGGGAAATCAGAACCGGAGATAGAAAAAAATTAGAAACAGTAACGGAATAGGTTACGGTGGCATACAGTTATGGAAACAAAGGATTCTCTACATGGAGAAGGATCAGCCGAGTCAAAAAAAATCGGCCGAAGGCCTGCCTGGCTCAAAAAGAAAAGAGTTATAAACAGAGAAGTCTTAACAACACAAAAACGGATTCAAAATCTTGGCTTGAGCACGGTATGCGAGCATGCCCGGTGCCCGAACATCTCTGAATGTTTTGGCAGGGGTGCAGCCACTTTTATGATATTGGGCGACTGTTGTACGCGAAATTGCGGTTTCTGTTCTGTCCATCATACCAGCCCCCAGCCTCCCGAACAGGAGGAAGGTTTAAAGATCGCCGGATATATCCGTGAGCTAGGTATAAATTTCTGCGTAATTACTTCAGTTACCCGGGATGATCTGCCGGACGGTGGCTCATGCCACTTTAAAAGGGTTGTGGAAGACATTCGGCGTACACTGCCAAGGGTAAAAATTGAGTTGCTTGTGCCGGATTTCAAAGGTGATTCAACCGCCATCGAACGCATCATGGCGCTGCCTATCCAGGTAGTCGGGCATAATATGGAAACAGTCAGGCGGCTTTACCGAACGGTAAGACAGTCGGCGGATTATGACCGTTCGCTTACAGTACTACAGAAAGCGGCTGATATTGCCTATAAAAATGCTTTGGGTGATCCTTCTAAACGGATCTTCATTAAATCCGGTACCATGGTCGGTTTAGGAGAATCAAAAGCAGAGTTGAAAAGGCTATTCAGTGATCTTACGGGGAAAGGGGTGAAAATTCTTACCATCGGCCAGTATCTGCAACCGACACTGAACAATCTGGCCGTTGTTAAATACTATTCACCGGATGAGTTCGATGAACTCGCCGAAATGGCGAGGGCTGAAGGAATTCCGGAGGTGGTTTCCGGTCCGTATGTCCGCAGTTCGTATAAAGCGGAAGAAAGTTATAATATGACTTTAAAGAAAAAGGTTTGACAAAGAATAGTGATAGAAATATAATTCTTACTAAAGTAACGATTGTGACATTGTATTAAAAGAGGAGTAAATAATGAAAAGAGGCGGCCTGCTTTCTTTGTGCTTGATACTGCTCTTTTCCGTCTTTCTCGCCGCTGGGGTTTCAGCGGATACCGACACGGAAAACCTGGTTTCACAAGTTCTTGAAAGTTATGATGATCCAGGAGCCGGCGAGTGGGCGGTCATGAGCAGCAAATTTATTACGAATGAGTATCCGAAAACGACGTATGTCACTGCATGGCCTTCAGCTTTATTCGGGTCAAATAAAGATGGGAAGGACTTAAAAGTTCTCGGTGTAAAGGCGAAATTCGATCGGAAAGGTTACAATTATATCGAACTGATACCCCCGGAGAAAAAGCGCCCTTTCATGATTCCCGGTAAAGTCAAGATGCTTGATATATGGGTATGGGGATCCAATTATGATTACTATATGGAAGTCCATGTGCGCGATTATCGCGGTATCGTCCACGTGCTTCCCCTGGGAGACCTGAAGTATGTCGGCTGGAAAGATCTTAAAGTACAATTCCCGAGTTTTATTCCTCAGGAAGGCGGCCATGTCAAATCAGGGGGTTTCGAAAAAGAGCTGGAACTTGTAAAGTTTGTAATTTGGACACGCCCGGAAGAAGACGTAAGCGGATTCCAGATCTATTTTGATCAGATAAAAGTGTTAACGGATGTTTTTGTCAGCCGTTTTGATGGTGATGATCTGGCCGGGAAAGAAAGTGATGATTCAGTCTGGTCAGGCGGAGGGGGTAAGTAGTGTTTATGAAAAAGAATAAACTGGCTATTGGCATACTAATCTTTTTAATTGTGGGTTCAACAGCTTTTTCCCAGACAACGGACACAAATCAACAAGTTGGTGCGCCTGATCCCAATGCAATTGGTGTGGATTCAGCCCAGCAAATGCTTAAAGAAATATCCGTTTCTAAATTTGAAGATGCAGGCTTCTGGAATGTATCCATCTCCAGGGATCAAGGTCTTATTACAGCGAGACGGTTTATGGGCGGTCCGGCAGAGAAAAAACCGATACCGGGAGAAGCTGAAGCCGAAATAAAAGAGCAAGATCAATTTGTTTTAGGTTTAAAGGTGGAATATTTCGGCCGGGGTTTTAAATCCATTGCCCTAATGCCTGTTAGACCGCTGCCTATAGAAGGCATCTGCAAAACTCTCTCCCTCTGGGTGGTCGGCAGAAACTTCAACCATAACCTTATCATAATGATTGAGGATCAGTTCGGAAACCGCGCAGATATTAGCATGGGTAAACTGAATTTCTCGGGCTGGAAGAAATTAACGGCTGCGATACCCGCATATATAAAACAACGGGATTATCATTTCGCCAATAAAATGGGAATCAAGATCGTCGGTTTCAGAGTTGAGACTGATCCGGCAGAATCTTACGGTACCTATTATGTCTATTTTGACGATCTTCGGGCAGTTACGGACCTTTTTGAGGAGGAGGTCCGGGATAAGGATGATATGCCGGATACCTGGTAATCGGCATATCCGGCTGGTGTTCTTTTAAAAAATACAGCATGAAATGAATAGAGGGGGCTGTTCTATAAACGGGATAGCCCCTTTTCTTATGTTCGGGGTCTATTCGCCGTTAAGAAAATAATTATCCGCATGAGGAGTGAGCTGCTTTGCAAATCGATATTGCTGCCAATACGGTAATAGGTGAAAATTCCGCTTTTGAATGACGCTTTGCCATAAAAGGTAATCTCCGGATAGAGGGCCGGTTTGAAGGAAAATGTTTACTGGTAGATCACCTGCAGGTTGGAGCAAAAGCCAAAGTAAGAACCAACATCACGGCCACAAGCGTTGTTGTCGA
>JBFMGN010000273.1:0-5182 GCA_040752435.1 Spirochaetota bacterium | reverse complement strand
TAAAGAGAAGGTCAGCCACAAAATGATTCTCCATATCGCCTTTTTTGAACCGATAAATGGCAGTTTGATATTGTACTTTCCCAATGAATGCAAACGACAGATAGTTGAGAACATTCACGGCAGTAACTGGGATAGCCTGACATCGGATGAGATTGATGACTGTCTTCTTGAAGTATTAAATGTTTTAACCGGTAATTTTCTGAATCATTATTGCGGTAAAGAAGTCCGCCACAATATGTCTTTCCCGGAAATTCTTTTTGATGAGAAAGAAATAACCGAAAAGGAGGAGTTTCTTGACTTTTATTACGATGCCGAGGGAGTTATTTTCCGGGCAGCCATCTCGATAAGCAATTAAATGAATGAAAAGGCACCGATAAATATCAGGGAAGCGAAGGTTATTGTTGACGGTGATCTTCCCTTTTTTGAAGAACTGCTGGGATATTTTGTGGAAAACTCCTTTAAACAAGTGGCTGAAATTAAAACTGCGATTTCAAACAAAAACTCCCAAAGCGTACGATTTTTCGCTCACCAGATAAAGAGTTCTTTAAAAAGCATAGGAGCAGAGAAGGCGGTTGAAACGGCGTATCGCCTCGAGCAGCTCGGCATGGATGCGCGCCTGGAAGAAGCAGGGGCAGTACTTCTTCAGTTCGAAAGGCAATTGCAGGAGATACAGGAGTATTATAAGAAGGGGGATTGGAAGAAAGAGTTTACTGATATTTAAGGATATACTTTGATAAACCGGAGGTATATATGGCCAAGAAAAAAGCTTTAGTTGTTGATGATGGAGCGATGAACAGAAGCTTCCTGAAAACCTATCTTACCGTAAACGGGTTTGATGTTGATACGGCCGAAGACGGTCTTTTAGGTCTGGATTTGGCAAAGAAAACCACCTACGATATCATTTTTAGTGATATTGAAATGCCGAATATGAACGGCCTTGAATTCTTAAAAAACATTAAAAGGCTGAATGAGTATGCCACAAAACCTGTAATCATGCTCACTACGGTGGATAAACCTGAGATAATAGACCGGGCGACGAAACTTGGTGCTATTTATTATATGGTTAAGCCGTTTAACGATGATAAAATGGATAAAGCCCTCAAGGCGGCAGGATTAAAGTAAGGATCGGTATGTCGGAGCAGGAAATAAATGATTTTTCGGAAATATTCGAAACGATTGAGAACCTGGAGCAGAGCCTCATGGAGTTTGAGGATGCGTTGTATAAGGGTGAGGAGAATGAGTCACTCATCCATATAATTTTCCGTTATGCCCATAACCTTAAAAGCAGTCTGGCAATGGCTCATAAACAGTTCTCTTCCGAACTTATCCACTCCGTCGAAGGTAATTTCGACCTGGTCAGAGGGGGGAAAAAAACGGCCTCCACCCAGCTTATAGACAGGTCTCTGCACGCCATAGACCTGATCAAGATGAATCTGGAACGGGATAAAGAATCCGTGGAAGAACTTAAGGAGGTTAAAACCGCTCTTGACCGGTTAATGCAGGCAACGGAAGAGGTAAAGAAAGCTGCAATTTCTTTTCCCTTATCAAAGCCGGAAATGGAGACTCTTTTATCCGCAATCAGCAGGAAATATACGGTTTATCAAATTGAGAAATTAATTAAAACCGATATTGACGAAGCAAGCTATAAGGATCTTCCAATTTACCAGGATATAGCGGAGATAGGAGTTCATATTGCCACTTATCCGCCATTCGATAAAATTGACAGAAAAAATACGGAGGGGGTGATAAAAATACTGTTTGCCTCGGATAAAAGCGGGGAGGAACTGTTTTATACCATTTTCGATCCCTTTAAACCCGTTGATGTCAGCGAAGCGGCGACGGTTGTTAAGCAGGAACGTGAAAAGATGCCCGTGCTTGAAAAAGCGAAAACCGCTGAAAAGGCGACTCCGGTTGGAGAAATAATCTCACCCCTTAAGACAAAAAGACTTAAGATTCTTATCGTAGAGGATGATTTTGTAACACGCCATCTTGAGATGCGGCTGCTTTCCGAGTTCGGAGACTGTGAAGTCGCCATAGACGGGGAAGAAGCGGCCGTCGCCTTTGAATTAAAAATGTTGGACAATGACCCCTACGACCTGGTATTACTGGATATCATGATTCCAAAGCTGGATGGGCACCAGGTTCTGAAACGTATGCGTGAATTTGAGGCGGCAAAGGGGTTCCTCGGATTGGAACGTACTAAGGTTATCGTCGTTTCAAACTTACAGGATATGGATACTATAACAAAGTCTTTCAAAGAGCAGTCCGATGCCTATATTGTAAAACCGGTGACAAAAGCCGAAATCGTACGTGACTTGAGGAAACTGGGACTCTTATTTAACCCGGTTGAGCCTTAACACTCAAGGTGGCGGGGTCCTCTAGAGGCCGAAGCGAAGATGGTTTACCGGGAAACACCGGATACCGATAATAGCCCTCACCGCGCATGCCATGAAAGGAGAGCGGGAAAAAACACTCTCGACCGGAATGGACGATTATCTAAGCAAGCCGGTAGATCCTGTTCGCATGATTCTTTGCATTGAGGAATGGTTGTTCGCTAAAGCGAAGTAATATTACCTTTTAAGCCGATTTCTTCGGCGACTGCCCGCATTCCCATTATCGTATCCGTAATAAGCTCCGTCAGATCCGCCTTAAGCATTTCCGCACCTTTCTCGATAATTCTCCTGTCCACTCCCGCGGCAAAACGTTTATCCTTCCATTTCTTCTTGACCGAGCTTGCTTCCATATCCAGCACACTTCTCGATGGACGCACCAGGGCGGAGGTTGTAACCAGCCCCGTAAGTTCGTCCACGGCAAAAAGCACCTTCTCCAGCGCGGTTTCGGGTTTCATCTCCGAACAGATTCCCCAACCATGACTGACCACGGCATGAATATAATCTTCCGGCCACCCGCGTTCCCTCAAAATTACTTCGGATTTTCGGCAGTGCTGATCGGGAAACTGTTCATAATCAAGATCGTGGAGAAGACCGATAATACCCCACTTCTCCTCATCTTCACCGTATTTCCGCGCGAAATGCCGCATAACCCCTTCTACAGCCAGGGCATGTTTTATAAGACTGTCATTTTTGTTGTATTCGGTAAGAAGCTTTAAAGCCGTTTCCCGGGTCGGAATAATTGTCTCCATAGTGTTCCCCTTATTGGTTATCATAAAGTGATGCGACCTATCATAATACCGGCGACAAAATGGATCAAGGCGAAATCTATAAAAAGAAATACTTCGTCGAAGGATATCCTTTGCCCCAGGCCTCGCGGGGTGCCCTTGACTTACGATAAATTGGTAGGTATCATTTTTTTCTTATGAAAAGAAGTTCATATTCCGCAGATGATAAAAAAGGTAAACCGCTGTATGAACTAACAATCGAAAAATTGAAAAATGAAATCATCGACAAATCGACATGGGCTCCGGGAATGAAAATACCTGCTGAACGGGAACTGGCGGAAGAGCTGAGTGTGAGCAGGAATACGATCCGCAATGCGCTGTCTGTCTTGATTCAAGCAGGGTATCTTTACAGTGAAGTCGGGAGAGGTACATTTGTCAATTCAAAGATATTTTGGGGGAAGAAGGATATCATCAATAAATCCAAATTAGTGGGAATAATTATTACCGATATAAAATTCAACTTCGGGAAAAAAATAATACACGGAGTGGAAGATTATCTGCATCAGCGGGGATATTCCTTAATTCTTTGCCAGGATCACGGCAACATCCAGAAAACGTATAAGTATGTCAACACCCTCATTGACCACGGAATAAAGGGCATAATTCTGGATCCGGTTTTAACTGACCATTTCTTGGAGGACAATATCAATCTTGTAAAAAGGTTCGATGAAGAACAGATACCTGTAGTACTTATCGACAGGCAGATTCCAGAAGTCGGCAAGCACACCATTGTGACAAATAATGAGGAAATATCTTTTCAGGCTGCCGGTTATCTTTTGCAAAACAATCATAAAAGGATCATCGCCGTCGGGAATAGCACTCAGGTTTTTTTAGATCGTCGTAATGGCGTTGAACAGGCATATAAGCAGAGGAGACTATCCGTTTCGAACTGTAAGAATATTATCATACCATCACACGACGACATCGGCAAAGATTCAAAACTGCTTGCTTCCATCTTATCAGATCTTTCCGGCTACACCGCCGTCTTTTCACTCAGTGAATATTTTGGTGCAGTAACCTTTCGCGCCTTTTCCAGGCTGAATATGAAAGTTCCCCAGGATATTTCATTTATCACTTTCGATCATCCCGACGAGTCCTTTTTCGAAGGATTGGAGATAACCTGCATTGAACAGCCTCTGATCAAGATGGGAAATGAGGCGGGTAAAGCGATTGTCAATCTCATAGAACATAAAAAAAGCACACCTTTACGAAAAGTAATTAAATCAAAACTGATTTTCGGCGGCTCGGTAGTGCCGCACTAAAACCGGCTTGTTTGTCAGGCGGCAATTATTCCCCTGCGGGGACGAGAAGTTAGGGCAAAGATATTGGGTAGACCTCTTCGAGCAATACCTCGAAGGTGATAATTTTATTGCTCCCCGCCGTGACGCGGATCGTATCCTCATTATAGTCTGCCTTTTTGAGAACTTTTTCATTGAGGTTAACGATGCTTGCTTCACGGATACGCCTGAAGAAACGGATGCCGCCCTGGACCGTTTCTTCCGAAGGGTTGAATACACGGATGATTAGTCCATTGCTTAAGGATGACTTTTTCACTGCGGAGAGGATCAAATGCCCTGGTTCGATCTGAATAAAACTCAATGTGGAGGGCAGCGTACCCGTACTGCGGCCGCACTGATACAGCTTCAGCGGAAGGTTAAAGCGGTTGGCATATTGAAACACCTCTCCCATTTGCCAACTGCCGGCGTATGGATATATGGCGTAATTGAAAATGAATTTTCTAAGGCATTGACACATGGTCTGGGTCTCGTCAGTGGCGGTGTCCTCAGGATCGGCGCCGATTATGGGAAAGCGATAGGTTCTTAGGAGCGTGAGGCCGATTGTCCGTTCCCGATCATCATGGACAGCGTATTCCGGTAATCCTATGTTAAAGACGGCCAGCCCGCTTTTGCCGTTCTCCACCCCGCAAAACATATATTGCGGGTAGTATGGCAGCATCGGCTCCTTCCAGGTGGATGTATCGGGAAGAGTGATGTTCCTGGTTGT
>JBFMGN010000272.1:0-5197 GCA_040752435.1 Spirochaetota bacterium | reverse complement strand
TTATAATCAAGGGAGGTGCGGCCTTGCATGTTGCGTGCGTCCTTATTGCGTTCCTTAATCTCTGTGTACTCTGTGTGAAATTCCTCTTGAAGCATAGCCCATATTCTATCGAGAAGCTAGGGTAAGCATATAGGGTAGCCCCCTTCGAGGGCGAGAAGCTAGGGCAAGCATATGGGGTAGCCCCACGTGATTTTTAGCAGCGTTGATAGTGTGCTCCAAGGTTGCGGGGTTGCTTCACTAGTTGACATATAGAATAAAAAAGAATATATTCGTGGTGGGAGTTGTCGTATGGGAAAGACAATAACAATCAGAATCGACGATGAGACATATCAAAAAATCAGATCAGCGGCTGAATCCGAAAAGCGAACTATCTCGAACTTCATGGAATACGCAACAATCGCCTATCTTGAAAACAGTAGTTTTGTCAGCGACGAGGAGATGAATCAGATAGTCGAGAATCATAAACTGATAAGCCGTTTGCAGCAATCGGTACAGGATATCAAGCGAGGCAATTATCGAATCGTCGAGTGAGTTCAAAATCGCGGAAACAGGGACTTATCGGAAAAGGATCGAGTCCAGGGAGTTCAGACGATACTATCCGCGGATTAAGGAAACCATATACCCTCAACTTCGGGCCAGCCCTTACTACGGACCCAATATCAAACGATTGAAAGGGGAACTGAGCACCGTATTCAGATATCGGATAGGAGATTATAGACTATTCTACACAGTTGACGCTGATAGAAAGCTAGTGTTTATTTTGGATTTTGCCCACCGGAAGGATGCATACCGGTAGAGGAAACCGGAAAAAAGACGAAAAATATGACAGCCAATGAACTGCGTAAAAAATACATACAATTCTTTCTGACTAAAAACCATAAGGAAATATCGGGCAAGTCCCTTATTCCCGAGAATGACCCGACGGTGCTTTTTACCACGGCCGGTATGCATCCCCTGGTGCCTTATATTCTGGGGGAACCCCATCCGGCGGGCAGCAGGCTGGTGGATTTTCAGAAATGTATCCGCACCGGGGATATCGAATCTGTCGGGGATGCCGGTCATCTTACTTTTTTCGAGATGCTTGGAAACTGGTCGCTGGGTGATTATTTTAAGGAAGAAGCCATAAAGATGAGCTATGAGTTTCTCACTTCCGATAAATGGCTTGGAATCTCCCCGGAGAAACTTTCCGTAACAGTTTTCGCAGGTGATGGGGAGGTTGAGCGGGATAACGAGTCGGCGGACATCTGGCGTTTTTTAGGCATTCCCGACGAGCGGATATATTTCCTTCCGAGGGAGGATAACTGGTGGGGGCCGGCCGGCGAAACCGGCCCCTGCGGCCCGGACACGGAAATGTTCATCGATACAGGCAAAGAGGCGTGCAGTCCAGATTGCAAGCCGGGCTGTGCCTGCGGGAAGTACTTCGAAGTGTGGAACGATGTTTTCATGCAGTATAATAAAAAAGCCGGCGGCGCTTACGAGCCCCTCAAGCGGAAATGCGTGGACACGGGAATGGGGATTGAACGCACCGCCGCCATTCTGCAGGGTAAGAAGTCGGTCTATGAGATCGAGGTCTTTACACCGATCATTCAGGCAATCGAGAAGATCTCCGGCCTGAACTACGGAAGGAAGGCCGAGACAGACACATCCATCCGCATAATCGCCGATCATATTAAAACCTCAGCTTTTATCCTTGGGGATGAGAAGGGTGTTAAGCCGTCCAACCTCGGACAGGGGTACATCCTGCGCCGGCTTATCCGCAGAGCCATCCGGCACGGCCGAAAACTTTCCATTGACGGTAAGTTTCTTGAGGTTCCAGCCAGGGTTGTGATTGAGGTATATAAGGCTATCTATCCAGAACTTGGCAAACGGGAGGAGTTTATCGTAGATGAACTTAACAAAGAGGAGGAGCGGTTTTTAATCACCCTGAAAAACGGTGAGCATGAATTTGAAAAGATGCTGCCGAATCTGTTAAAAAATCCGTCGAAAGTCATCCCGGGGCGGGTGGCTTTCCGCCTGTATGATACCTATGGATTTCCCCTGGAGTTAACGGAAGAGCTTGCAAAAGAACAAGGGCTGACAATCGACCGTCAAGGCTTCGAGGAAGCCTTCGAAAAGCACCAGGCGCTTTCAAAAAAGGGCGCCGAAAAAATTTTCAAAGGCGGCCTGGCCGATCATTCCGATATGGTACGAAAACTCCACACGGCAACGCACCTCCTCCACCAGGCGTTACGGATCGTGCTTGGCAATCATGTAGAGCAGAAGGGCAGCAACATCACCCGCGAGCGCCTCAGGTTCGACTTTTCTCACCCCGACAGGTTGACGGCGGTGGAAATAAAAAAGATCGAGGAAATTGTCAATGCGCAGATCCGGCGGGACCTGCCGGTGACCATAGAAATGATGAATCTCGATGAAGCGATTAAACAGGGAGCCATCGCCCTCTTCGGTGAAAAATACGAAGAAAAAGTTAAGGTGTATACCATCGGCGATTTTTCCAAGGAAGTCTGCGGCGGGCCCCATGCCGAACATACGGGCGAACTGGGACAATTCACAATTCAGAAAGAGCAGTCCTCATCCTCCGGCATCAGAAGAATCCGGGCGGTGCTGGAATAGCTTTGGATCAGTAGTCCCAGCCTAAAATGCCCCTTGCCAGGCTATTCATCACAATTGGGACCAGATAGATACAACCGACAGCCAAAAGGCGCTGCCTGGTGGTTTTTATTTCCAGGACCAGAATGATGGCGGCAAAAAAGTGGAAATAGCCGATCAGGAAAATCAACCAGATTCCCGCCAAAGACCTGTTCCAGAAAGGATACTCCCAAACCAAAAGGCCGCCGATGTTAAGGAATACTTCGATGAATACGCAGAAGGCTGAGTATCCTACAGCCCAGAACCAGCGGTTGGGAAGGCCGAGAATTTTTTCGTTCTTATCGGGCGAACAGGTATAATAGAAAACAATACCCGCGAGCGCGAACATGAACATAATCTCAATGTTCCACCCAACCATAGTCCTTAAAGCGGTATCACCCGGAGCGGTCCAGAAAGCAGACCTGCCGCTTAAGTGCAGTACCCAGCCGTTCCAGGTTTCATTGAAAAAATCAACACCGAAAAGGGTTATACCGGCCAATAAAGGGTCCCAGTTACGGGTGCTGCGCGCCGTGTTGATCTCGGTGGCATAAATGTAGAATACGATTGCCAGCAAAGGAATAATATACCACTTGAGCATGGTAAAATCCCACAACCCGGAAAGGGCTTGAATTGAAGCTTCTGTCATAGCTTATCCTCCACGTTTTGGGTATTTCCAGGGTATCCAGGGTAAGCATAACCCGGCTGATACGGCCTGTCAAATTTAATTGAAAAGGTTGAGCTTAAATTGTATATTACCCAGGTGATTGAAGGCGGCGAGGCTTTAAGGTAAAACTTTAAGAAGAGTGGATCAGCTATATCGAGATATCAAATAGATGGAGCAACGATGGAAAAAATTAAAATCGGATTGATTCAAATGCATATCGGGGAAAAAAAGGAACAGAACATCGAAAGGGCGATAGAGATGGTTGAGCAGACCGTTAACCGAGGAGCACAGATGGCCATACTGCCGGAGATGTTTAATTGCCCTTACCAGGCGAAGAGCTTTCCGGTCTATGCGGAAGGCGAAGGCGGCTTTACCTGGAAAAGCCTGTCCGAGGCCGCCAGGAACTTCAATATCTGCCTGGCCGGCGGTTCTATTCCGGAAAAAGACGAAAACGGTAATATTTACAACACCGCCTACATCTTTGATAATACCGGAGCCCAGATAGCAAAACACAGAAAGATGCACCTGTTCGATATCAATATCGAGGGAGGACAGAAATTCAAGGAATCCGATACCTTAACTGCCGGCGATTCCGTCACCGTGTTTGAAACTCGCTTCTGCACCATGGGGGTCGCGGTCTGTTACGATATCCGTTTCCCGGAACTTTTCCGGTTGATGGCATTAAAAAAAGCAAAGGTGATTATCGTACCCGGGGCCTTCAACATGACCACCGGGCCGGCACACTGGGAGCTGCTCTTCAGGCTAAGGGCGCTGGACAACCAGGTCTATATGGCCGGGGTTGCACCGGCGCGGGATAAAAGCTCCGGTTATGTTTCTTACGCGCATTCCATTGTCACCTCTCCCTGGGGGGATGTAGTTGCAATGCTCGATGAAAAGGAAAACAGCCTGGTATGCGAACTCGACCTCGATTATGTCGATAAAATCAGGCATGAGCTGCCGCTCTTGAAACACAGACGCGAGGATGTATATACCCTGACTGTTACCGGGCAAGAAAACTGATTTCCGGTATCCTGCCGGTCACAGCTCGCGGCTGGCCGCCAGGAGCCAGCGGCAGGCCGCCGGTGTGCTTTCAAATACCAGGTCGGCTTCCTTTAATTCCGCAGCCGGAAAGCTATTCGTTACTCCAAGGGTGAGCATCCCGGCGGTTCTGGCGGCTTTTATTCCGCTTGGTGAATCATCAATGGCTGCGCATAAAGAGGGCGGCATTTTAAGTTTTTCGGCCACCATAAGATATACCTCCGGGTCCGGTTTATGATTTTTCACATCCTCGTAGACCGCGCCGGCGGAGAAATAGCGGCCGAGTCCGCTTACCGTAAACATCACTTCAATGTCCGCCCGAATCAGGGAGGTGGCATATCCGAGCGGAACAGAACCTTTAAGCCTTACAAGCATTTCCTCGACGCCGCTGAAAACTTCAAGCTCTTTTTCCAGTAATGCATGCAGCTTTGTCTGCTTAATTGAAGAATACAGTTCCGGCGGCCTGAAAGGTTTTAAGGTGGATGAATAATGGTCGGCGAGTCTGTAGCAGGGTATGCCGGTCCACGGTATAAGGGATTCTTCGGAGACGGTATAGCCGAAATCGGCCATGGTTAATATCCACGCTTGCCTGTGAAGTGGTTCTGTATTGAACAATACCCCGTCAACATCGAAGATGACGGACTTAAGAGTGTCAGGATTAATCATTGGGGTTTACTTGCTTAAAACCGGGAATCCGAATTTCTGATATATATTGTCTCTGTCTACCGTTGGATGTTGAGGTCCGCTTTTCCCATACCTTGTATATTCAGGTATAGTTTTACTTACATAATCCTTAAGTTCATCAACAGAAACTATTCCATCGCCATTGATATCTGCTGATTGATCCGAGAAGGCTTCTATTACCTTATT
>JBFMGN010000271.1:0-5205 GCA_040752435.1 Spirochaetota bacterium | reverse complement strand
TGCATTTATTCCCAGGTCTTCCAGGTAATCCAGCTTTTCAATAACACCCTCGAGATTACCGCCAAAAAAATTTGTTCGTGTGGGTGTTTCTCCCCACCTTGACAACGGACTGAGGTTGTCGCACGATTCGGGCCGCCTGAATCTATCCGGAAAAATTTGATAGAAGATGGAATCCTTAACCCAGCCGGGAGGACTGTTGTTTAATACTTCTAAGTCCATCAATGCCTACCCTTTTAATCCTGTGAGAGTGATTCCTGCAATGAAGTATTTCTGGCCGATCAGAAAAACGATAATACTGGGGATGGTAGCCGTTACTGTGCCGGCCATTAAATAGGTCCATCTGGTTCCGTACTTTCCCTGAAACATCGCCAGCCCTACCTGAATAGTCCGCATAAGCGGCTTATTGGTAACAATCAACGGCCAGAGAAAGTCGTTCCAGGCAAACAGAAAGGCGAATATGGCCAGTGCGGAAATTGCCGGTTTTGATAGGGGAATAATAATTCTCCATAGAATGCCGAGTTTAGAGCAGCCGTCGATCTCAGCCGCCTGGTCCAGCTCCATCGGAATTGTAAGGAAGTACTGCCTTAAGAGAAAAATGCCGAAGGCGCTTACCAGACGCGGGACAATAAGAGCCATATAGGTGTCTATCCAGCCCATCCCCTTGATGATAAGGTAGGAAGGAATCATGGTCACATGAAAAGGAACCATCATTGTTCCCAGGAATATCAAAAACAGAGCGTTGCGACCGGGAAACTTAAGCCGGGCAAAAGCATAAGCCGCCATTGAAGAGAGGATAATCTGACCCGTCACAATCCATCCGGTCATAATACCGGTATTCAGATAGAAGCGGGAAAATGGAGCCGCGTTCCATGCCATAAGATAGTTGTTCCATTCAAAACGGGTGGGGAAAAGATAGGGCGGAGAATATATTAGATGCAACGGTTTAAGAGACATCGTGATCATCCACATGAAGGGGAGCAGTACGAAAACACCGAAAAGGAGAAGAACGATATAGAATAAAAGACCGGGTCCTCTTTGTTTAATCTTGTGTAATAAGCCGGCTGCAGTAACGGGCTGTAAGCTTAAGGTTGTGAAGGAGCTAGGTTTCAACTAGTAAGTCTCCCCGTTTAAGCGCAGAAATTTACGCTGGAAGATGGTTATTATAAATATGAGGATGAAAATCAAGCAGCCGACCGCAGAGGCAAAGCCCAGCTTAAAATATCTGAATGCAAAGCGGTAAAGCAGGAAACCAATAACATCGGTGGATTTGAGCGGCCCTCCACTGGTCATTACAAATATCTGGTCAAAGACGAGAAAAGAGTCGATGACGGACATAATTACCAGCATCGATGTTATGGGAGTTAACAGGGGAAGGGTGATTCGGGTAAAACGGGCCATACGACCGGCGCCGTCAACTTTGGCCGCTTCGTAGTACTCTTTCGAGATGCTTTGAAGTCCTGCCAGGTATATGATCATGTTAAAACCCAGACGCTTCCATACTCCAAGGGATATGACGGTCGGCATTGCCCATAAAGAGCTGTTAAGCCAGCCCGGCCCCCTTAGACCGAAAGAACGGAGGAATATGTTTATAAAGCCGGAGCCGGGGTCGAAAAGATATCTCCAGACAATTGCCCCTGCAATAGTTGAGGTAACCACCGGAATAAAATAAAGGGTTCGAAAAAATAAGCGACCTTTGACTTTTTCATTTAAAGCAAGTGCTATCAACAAACCTGTAATAATGCTTAATGCGGTCAATCCGGCCATGTAGTAAAGAGTCACCAGGATAGAGTTCCAGAATTCGCCCGATACAAAAAGTTGAGCATAATTACTGAATCCGGCAAATTCCCGCTGAGTACTCAATCCGTCCCACGTAAGCAGGCTAAGATAGCCCGAATAGATGATGGGAAATATATTGAAGGTACCAAATATGATCGTACCCGGTAAGAGGCAAATAGACGCAGTCGATAAATTGCTGAGTCTCCTCTTTTCCGGCCGCGGAACTTTTAGAGAGACATTTTTTCTTTTCACGAAAAAATCCTTAAGTGCACAGTCTAAAACCCATAAGTTTTTTTTCATAACAGCCCGCCGCGGCCGGATTTAGATTCGTTCTCTTACTTTTTCAGCAAAGGCGCGACCCTGGCGGCTGCGGATTTAAGCGCCTCTTCGGGAGTCAGTTTTCCATAGAAAGCCTTCTCGATCTCGGTTGAATATGCGTCTGAAACTTCCGGATAGTTGGTAATTGCCGGTCTGGAATGGGCATATTTTTGACTTTCCACAAACGGCCAGAGCCTGGATTCGGTGGAAGTTATCCAGTTTCTGTATGTAGAATCTTTTGCAACCGAATCCCGTATCGGCATAAAGCCTGTTCCCATATCCCACTTAACCTGCGCGGCGGTCCCGGTAAACCAGTATATAAAATTCCAGGCGGATGCTTCATTTTCAGGTGTGGTTTTCCCGATAAATATCTGTTCCCCGCCCATGTTGGTTGCAGGCTTGCCGCCCTCTGGAATAGGCATTGGTGCAGTGCCCCAATCAAAAGGAGCGGACTCAGACCAGATGCCGACCATCCAGGAGCCATCCATTACCATTGCGGCTTTGCCCTGACCAAAGACACCCCAGTTGGTAAGGGGGGCAATTTTGGACTTGCGAACCAGATCTACAAGGAAGCTGATGGCTTTGACTCCACCGGGGGAATCGAAGGCAGGTTTTGCCAGCCCTTCATCGAGGAAATCGGCGCCCGTTTGCCATATATATACCTGCGACTGCCATGTCAGCCCTTCTCCGGGCTGGGTAAACACTTCGAAGCCCCACTGAGAACCGTCGGCTTTCGTAAGCTTTCCCCCATACTCTGCCAGCTCGGCCCAGGTCTTCGGTGCTTTGTTAATCTCCAATCCCGCCGCCCGGAACATATCTTTATTGTAAAACAGTTCCAGGTTATTTGTGCTTACCGGCAGACTATAGTAGTTGCCGTTGTATCTGGAAACTTTTAAAAGTTCCGGATAGAAATCTTTTATGTCCAGGCCGGATTTTTTTATGGAGTCGTTTAAGACGGTTAGGGCACCGCTCCCGGCCAGTTTAGGCATCCAGACAAGATCAACGGCGGCTAAGTCCGGCATTTTTCCTCCCGCGGATGCAGTTTGCAATTTCGGAAGAAGTTCTCCCCAACCGATAAAAATGTTAGTGATTGTAATGTTTGGATTGGCGGTCTGATATTCTTCGAGTAAACTTTTGAGCACCTCACCATTCTTGCCATCCCAATAGTTCCAGAAATCCAGGGTAATTTTTTTCCCTGTTTCCACCTCAGCTTCCTGCTTTCCGCCGCCGAATGCAGCGGTAACAAGCCAGGAAACTAAAAAAACGATCAGAATAACGCCTTTTGCTTTCATAATCCACTCCTTCTTGAAAATTTTTGTACTGAACCGTTTTAGTGAAACGGTTCAGTACATTTCACTATACCATCTATTCCTGGTAGTGTCAATGTTTTTTCTTTGGCGCTATGCTTTCTTTTTTTGTTGATTCTCTTTCTATCAGTACCGGCGGAATTAACACTGTTTGGCTTTTTTTACCTGGCTCTTTCACCCTCTCCATTACGATTTCCGCGGCTTTAAAGCCCAATTCAAAGGTATCTATATCCAGGGAGGTAAGCGGTGGAGATACATACGGAGCAAGAGGATAATCGTCAAAGGTGACGAACCCGATATCATCCGGAATTTTTAAGCCGGCAGCTTCGATAACACTTTTTGCGCCGTAGGCCACATAGTTATTTATGCATATGACCGCATCGGGCAGCGGCTTACCGGAGATAAGAGCCTTCATATGTTTTCTGCCTGCTTTTTCATCTCCTCCTCCTTCCTTAATAAGGAGAGAGCCTTTTGAAACCTTAAGCGCTTTAATCGTATTTTTATAGCCTTTTAATCTATTATAGGACATAACTTCCCCCGGGTTGCCGCCTATAAAGGCGATCCGCCTATACCCGGAATCTATCAAATGCCGGGTAGCGAGAACGCCTGCCTGGGTATTATCAATATCCACCCAACTGATATCCGGATAGCCGCTTACTTCTCCGATAAGAACAAAAGGAAAGTTCAACTCTTTCAACTGCTCATAGATCTTTCTGGTCATGACGGAAGAGGGAATAATGATTCCATCCACCTTTCTGTTCTTTACAAAGCGATTTAAAAAATAGTCTTTGCTTTCCGTGGAATTGATGTTTGATATTGTCAGATCAAAGTCGTGGGCGCAGATGAAAGATTCCGCTCCCCCTATCATTGAATAAAAATAAGGATTCAGAAAGCTCCTTTTCTTTTTCACATCAACCAGCATGCCGATTGAAAAGCTTTTTCTTGAGGCGAGCTGTCTTCCCCGGCTGTTTGGGAAATAGTTATTTTCCCTCATGATTTTTCGGATTCTCTGTTTTGTTCTATCCGGGATGCTAGGGGCATTATTTATGACCATAGATACGGTCGACTTCGAAACCCCGGCTATTCTGGCTATATCCTCAATTGTTACTTTCATTGTATTCCTCAATAGATTAATATAATCTACTTATATACTAAAAGTATACTTTGATAAATTGAATATTTTTTCCGCTGCTCCGACGGTTCGAAAGTTTTTGTATAAATATGATATAACGAGTATAATTATAATTCTGGTGGCGAAGGAGGGGCTGAAAGTTTCTTATACCGGGGATCCGATGGAAGTCGCTCTGATTCAGGGGTAGACCGGGTTGAGGCGAAAAGTGTGTTATGGTTGCTGCTTAAGCCTCTTTCATCACCTTGAGACCCCTGGGGGTTGTAAGCGATTCAAGCCCGCCGAGGAGCGTGTCCAGGATAATCGCAAGAGCTGCCGTGGGGGCGGCTCCCTGGAGAATGAGCTCGGTGACTCTCACGGCGATACCGGTAACGATGAGCTCGCCCAGTCCTCCTGCACCGATCATGCCGGCGACCGCGGCGGTCCCTACATTAACCGCAGTGGAAGTTCGAATCCCTGCCATAATAACGGGTCGTGCCAGGGGGAGCTCCACCTGCCATGTTACCTGCCAACCGGTCATACCCATCCCCCGGGCCGCTTCTTTTATCACAGGATCGACCGAGTTGATACCCGCGTACGTATTCCGGATAATCGGCAGCATCGCGTAGGTGAACAGAGCAATCACCGCGGCCTTGTATCCCATTCCGAGGACAGCGCCCGCAATACCGATAAACG
>JBFMGN010000270.1:0-5209 GCA_040752435.1 Spirochaetota bacterium | reverse complement strand
AATTAATAAAAAACCAGGCAACAGGTTGTTCTCTTTTATTCTACCGTTACTTGTTTCCTACCTGATTTTCTGGCGGGGGTTTATTTTTTTACAGGATATAATTGCAAAAAAACATGAAATGGCATCATCCAAAAACGAACTGGAAAAGGTGAATTATCTATCGGCTAACCATTTAAATCTTTTACAGGATCAAGTTGTTTACATCGGTGGGAAGGATAATAATCGGTTTCGTGATATGATTGTTTACAATAAACATGAAGAGGAAGGTGAGAATAAAACCGCCCTTTCTTTTTATCCAGTGGGACAGTACGATCCGGTAGAAAGAGAAATAACACTGGCAGATATTAAGGGCAGGATTAAAGTGACCCCCGAAAACCCTCTCTTGGCACCCATGTTTTTTACCCCCGATTTTCTGACAGATCTATTTTCAGATATCGATGTAATGACAAAAGATTTAAAAGACCTGCGGCTAAAAAGTTACTACGACTTCCAGATGGTTACATTTGTACTTGTCCTGTTTTGCAGCAGTTGCCGGCTGTTTTCAAGGATAACCAGGTGGCCCTTATTAAATGCCGTTCTTTCTTTGGCGGTGTTCAGATTATTCTTTTTCGGCTATAAAGTTTTAACAAGCGATATAGCTAAAGAAATCTACCGTTTTATTCCGGGGAACATAAACCGGCGGTATCTTCCTTCTTTGTTTCTCTTCCTCTTTTCAATGATTTTCATTCTGTGGGATATTCTCTTTACCGGTAGAAAAACCAAACAACGGAAACCAATCCATGATTGAATATAGAAAAAGCGTCAACCCGGACATTTCCAAAAAGCTTCTTCTGGTCATTTTCGTCTCTTACGCCATTACTTACATTTTTTATTTTGCAGTATCACTCTTTTCATTTCCCCTTAAATCATTTTTACAGACTTTTTTCTGGCAATGGGTGTTTGATAACAGTACTATCAGTTTCATCGATGCAATTATTCCGGTTCACTGCACCTCTGTTATACTGTCGTACTCACTTTTTTTCACATCAACCGGTACTGAAAAAACCGGAACAGGCGAACTCTTTTACAAGATTGTTAAAAACAGCCTGATTCTGTTTCTTGGGCTGACATTGGTTTATTCGGTTCTAACGGAAGGGTTAAAACCAATCCTTTACAGAAGGCAGAATGAAAGGCAATACAAATCTGAGATCTCAAGAGAATTCGATAGTATCGCGCAAAAAAATTTCAAAGAAGGAAATTTAGAAAAAACCCGGCAGTATTTGGAACTTTACCTCACCCTCAATCCGAGTGATGCTGAAGCTTTAGAACTGTTTACGGAAACTCAACAGAGGCTTTTGACAGCCGAGACAGAACAAGAGGAAAGACCACCGGTGGAAGAGAAAGATACTCAGATGGTTAACCTGTCTGTGCTTGAACTAATCGAAAAAGCGCAAAAATTTCTGGAGACCGGAGATTACCTATCGGCCCATTACTATGCATCCCTGGCAATACAACTGGATAATACAAGGGATGAGGCAAAGAGAATCGCTTCAACCGCCTTTAAAAATATCTCAAAGGTTCCCTTAAATAAGAAAGAAGAAGAAGACTCAATCCGGTACAGGCAAAAAACAGAAGCTTTAAATACGTTATTATACGGCGACGATATAAAAGCCTACTATTTATTCACCGCACTTGACAATCAGTATCCAAACGACCCGGATATACAGAAATACCTGCAGGTGGTTAAAGACAAGATAAGCACCCTTTCTTTTTTCCTGCAGGAGGCAGAGCAGGTAAAAACATTACCTGGAAAAAGGGATATACTGTTTGTAAACCAGCAGCAAGACGCAAAAGAGATTATATATATAAAAAAAATGATTACTGTAAAAGAAGGTACATATTTCCAGGGTATCGAGGCAATAAACTTCAATTCGGAAGGGGAAATCAACTACCATCTTACAGCCCCTTACGGCAAAATGATAGATGATTATGTAAACCTGCTCTGTATTGATAAAAACAATCCGAAAAAGATTTTAAAACCGGTCTTCATTGAAGGCCAGGAGCCGGAAGAAGTAAAAAACATGTTAAAAATTTATCCGAAACGGGAGGAAATCGGCAGTTTCAGCCTTGAAACAACCAATTTCGCCAATTTCGGACTACCGCAGCTATGGTCACTGGAAAAAATATTCGATAAATACGGTTACTTGGAAGGATCAGTAGAAATTGAAATAATCATGAAAATTTTAAAGATCTTCAGTTTTTTAATCCTCTCTCTTCTTTCTGTTTCAACAGGCTGGGCTCTTCGCCTAAAATCAAATCAGAGAAAATCCTTTCTCTATTTTATGTTTATACCTATTATTCCTTTTATAATTAACCTTGTAATTATATTTTATTTTTACATGCATAGAATCCTGTTTGTTTTTATGCTCCTCGCGGCAGGATACCGGTTGTCTCTCCTTGTACTTGTAATTCTTGAAGGAATTTTGATTACCCTATCCCTCATATTCCTGGCAGGGCAATCGACTGAATAAAAAGGCAATCTACGGGGACGAGAAGCTTGGGCAAGAATATAGGGTAGGGTCAATCTTCTTCGTTCTTCGAAATATGGGCGCCAAGATTCTTAAGGCGCTCCGACAATTTTTCATATCCCCGCTCGATCTGATACACATTGTGTATAACACTCTGCCCTTCAGCGCATAACGCCGCAATTACCATGGCCATTCCCGCCCGAACATCCGGGGAAACAAGATCCGATCCTTTAAGCCGGGCCGGGCCGCTTACCACCGCGCGATGAGGATCGCACAGAATTATTCGGGCACCCATCCCGATCAGTTTATCTACAAAAAACATCCTGGATTCAAACATCTTTTCATGTATCAAAACAATCCCATTAACCTGGGTAGCAACGACCGTGATTATGCTGGTTAAATCCGGGGGGAATCCGGGCCATGGAGCATCATCAATTTTAGGAATCATTCCTCCAAGATCCGGGACAACCTTTAGATCCTGGCCGGAGGGAACTTTAATGGTCGAACCATCGGATTCCCAATGTATGCCTAGTTTACCGAAGGCGATTCTGGTCATACGCAGATCCTTTGGATAGGCATCCTCAATTTCCAATTCACCGCGCGTAACGGCTGCCAGGCCGATAAATGAACCTACTTCCATAAAATCAGAACCTATCTTATATTCGGTTCCCGTCAGTTTTTTAACACCCTCAACATACAGGATGTTTGAACCGATTCCCGAAATCCGGGCTCCCATAGAGTTTAATAAATTACATAAATCCTGAACATGCGGTTCGGAGGCAGCATTTTGAATTATCGTTTTTCCTTCGGCCAGTACCGCGGCCATAACTGCATTCTCGGTAGCTGTTACCGATGCCTCGTCAAGAAAAAGATCAACCCCCACTAGTTTATTAGCGGAGAGTTTGAAAAATCCGTCCACTTCAACCCTGGCGCCCAGCTCGGAGAAAGCCAGGAAATGGGTATCCAGTCTTCTCCTACCTATTACATCTCCACCCGGCGGCGGTAGGATTACCTTTCCGCAGCGCGCCAAAAGAGGTCCGACAAAGAGGATCGACGCCCGTATATCCTTTGCGTGTTCAACCGGTATCCCGAAAGTCTTAATATTGTTAGTTTGAATTTTGTAATGCCCTTGCCCGAGTTTCTGAACATCCGCCCCCAGAGCTGTAATTACTTCGAACATCACTCCAACATCTTCAATTTCCGGGATGTTTTTCAGAATTACGGGTTCATCCGTAAGCAAGGCCGCGGCTATACATGGAAGGGCGGCATTTTTGTTTCCGCACGCTTTAACTTTGCCTTTTATGGGAAAGCTCCCTTCGATTAAATATTTACTCATATATGGGAAAAACTTAACCCAGGAGCAGATTCTATGTCAATTAAGCAGAAAATGAAACTGGCGGGCGCCAAAAGGATTCTTGCTCATTTTGATTTTTGCTTCGAACAACATGCTTTCATTTTGATCATCAGTAATCAGAACCAAAGCCGGGAAGACATAACCATTCCCCGATTTTGTAAAAGGATTTTCCATAATTTCGGGAAATTTAATGTCACTGATTTTAAAACTTTCAAGTGTTTTGTATTTTCCTTTGAACGCGATCTCATCAACAGGCATAAATATCTTTGAGAAAATTTCCACCTCAGGAGTTTTCTTTTTTTTCAATACATCATACGTTGATTCCATCAAAGCTGCCACGAAAAACCCGCTCCATTGATTATCCAACATCAGTATTTTAATGTATGATATATACTCTTTCAGATTTCGGACAATGTTGGTTGTACCGTTTTCTTTGAATTCCTTCCCGTTCCATCTGTACCAGGTTAAGAATGTCTCGTATCCCGTCCCTTCTTCGAAACCCTGTTCAAAGCTCACAATGTCCAGAACCCCGTCATCGTCGATATCTTCAACCATCGGCTTCACTGAAAGGGTCTCTCTTAATGAAAACCGGGAATAGGTTTTAGCACCGGAAAAGATTATCCACTCCTGCTCCGACCCATCTGGAGTTTGAAACCCTACGGAAACAGCAACGGGTAAGTTCACGTTCTTCCTTATTTTGATAGTTTTCATGGATTCTACGACTATCTTTTTCCCAAGGGGTATTCGAAATACCGGGATAAGCCGGCCCGGCTGCTGTACGAAATACTCTACAAAACAGTCAAAGGGTTTCTGATCACTGTTATATAACCGGGAAAAATCCGATAAGACCGATAACATGGCATCTTTTGGATCTGAAGCCTCGACAAACAAGGCAAAGACATCGTTATATCCATTTTTGTCAACATCGTACAACGCTGAGACGACTTTTCCATCAGTTACCACCGGCAGAAAATCCTTGACTGAAAAATCCTTAACAGTCTTGTTTATCTGCCGTAAGCTTAAAGGTTCGATCTTTGTTTCTTTTAATTCCGGGCCTGAATTATCTTCTTTCTTTTCCGGAATCTTTACTGGTTCTTTGGCAGGTTCGGTCTCCACCCTTTCATCCGGCTTAAGAATAGTCAGTTTCTCAGGCTCGACCGGTTTCTCTGCCACCGCTACTTCCTCTTCCGTAACAGCTTCTTCTGTTTCCCGGACAACGCCCGTATCCGGTGACTTTACGCTGCCTGTAAAATCATGAATTGTCGTGGATGCAGCCACAGTGTTCGATTCAGTTGCATCGGATTTCGAACTCTGGTTCGTCAGGCAGGAATATAAACAGAGGGACAGG
>JBFMGN010000027.1:0-14018 GCA_040752435.1 Spirochaetota bacterium | reverse complement strand
TAAAAGAGGGTACTTTTTACGCCCAGCTCGTTCTTACCGAAAAGGGGCAGACCCTCGTTATAGATTCCCGGCCGTCGGATTCTATCGCCCTTGCGGTGAGGGAAAAATGTCCTATTTTCATTTCAGAAGCCATTATCGAGGAGGCCAGTATCTCAGTTACAGCCATCACTGAAGAAAATCAAACCTCTCCACCGGCGGAGAAAGAGAGTGAATACACAAAGCTTCAGAAAGAATTGGATAAAGCGGTGGAAGAAGAGGATTACGAGGAAGCCGCCCGACTGCGGGACAAACTTAACGAGTTGAACGACATGTCCGGCTGAAAATATTTCCAGCATAAGCTTTTTATTACGTTTCATCCGGAGGGCGTATGAAGTTTCCGTACCGCAATCATTATATGACGGGCGTGGCCGTCCCTGTAGGAGCCCTTAGAAGCCGCAACAGTATCGGGACTGGAGAGTTCCTCGACCTTATTCCTTTCGGAGAATGGTGCCGGCGGGTTGGTCTTGATACTATCCAGATCCTACCGGTAAATGATACCGGTTTTCAGAGTTCTCCCTACCTTGCCTTGAGTGCCCATGCCCTTCATCCGCTTTTTATAAGAATTTCCAGGCTGCCCGAATCCCAAGGCTTTGGAAGGGACATTGAAACCCTCAAGCGCAGGTATGAGAGTTATGCACGCATCAGATACAACGAGGTGCTTAGCGATAAGCTCGGCTTAATAAGAAAGATATACGATCAAAATAAAAATGCAATTGGAGATGCAATCTTTAAAGCCTGGATAAAGGAAAATGAATGGGTTATCGCATATGCGGTCTTCTGCTGTCTGAAGGAGACGAACAGGCTTGTTCACTGGAAAGCCTGGCCGGAAATGCAAAATCCCAAAACAAAAGATATTGATCGATACTGGGAGCAAAACGGTGAAAGCTGCCTTTTTTTTGCCTGGCTTCAGTTTCACCTTGAAAAGCAGCTTAAGCAGGCAGCCGCGGAATTATCCCAAATGGGTTTGGTACTTAAGGGAGATCTCCCGATACTGATGAGCGAGGATAGTGTCGATGTCTGGTATTTACGGAAGTACTTTCAGGAAAATCTTCGGGCCGGGGCGCCGCCGGATTTTTATTCCGAGCACGGGCAGAATTGGGGCTTTCCGATTTACGACTGGTCCGCTCTTAAAAAAGAGGATTACTCCTGGTGGAAGCTGCGGCTGAAACAGGCGGATAAATTCTACCATGCCTACCGGATAGATCATGTGCTTGGATTTTTCCGGATCTGGAGTGTGCCTGAGCAGACTCTTTCCGCCGGCATGGGTTATTATGTTCCTTTTATGTACCTCACAGAGCGGCAGTTGAGCGATCTCGGTTTTGATGAAGGCCGAATCAAATGGCTTTCCGAACCGCATATATATACGCATGAGATCCGGGAACAGCTTGGTGATGATGCCGGCCGCATAATCAATACTTACTTAAACAGAATCGGTAACGAAGAACTGTTTCTTTTTCAACCGGAGATTCAAACGGAGAAAAATATTTACAGCCTGGATGAAAGCACGCGGGTAAAAAATGTACTCCTCGCATGGAGCAGAAACAGGGCTTTGATAGAAATTAAGCCAGGCCTTTATTTTCCGGCCTGGCATTACAGGAATTCCCGGGCTTATAATACTCTTTCGGAAACCGAGAGAAGTGGATTTGAAGAGCTGATCTTCCGTTTGTACACAGAATCCGAGAAAAAGTGGCAGGCCCTTGGCACACGACTCCTGTCATTTATGAAAGCGGCTACGGAGATGCTGGTATGTGCCGAAGACCTGGGAGTGGTGCCTGCCTGTGTTCCGAAAGTATTGAAAAAGCTCCATATTTTGAGTCTAAAGGTTATCCGCTGGGCGAAGGATTACTCTAGAAAGGAGTCCCCCTTCATACGTTTAAAAAAGTATCCCTTTCTGTCGGTCTGTGCCGCCTCTATTCACGACACCTCCACCTTAAGAGGATGGTGGGAGAGTGAAACGGATGAAAAAGAAAAAGCGGCTTTCTGCACTGCCCTGGGTATGAGAAGGAAAGAATCGGCGGTCTATGCTTCTAAAGCATATTCGGAAGAGACGGCGGAAAAAATTATCCATTTGATATTAGGTACCGGGTCGGGGTTAGCTGTTTTCCAGATTCAGGACCTCTTCGCACTGGATAATAGTCTCCTGCCGGATGATCCGGTTGAAGAACGCATCAATATTCCCGGGATGATATCTGAGAAAAACTGGACATACCGGATACCGGTTACTGTTGAAGCTCTCATGGATAATAGTAAACTGAACAATACTTTGAGTAATCTTGTAAAAGAGAGAAAATTTAAGACGGCTCAATGGGAATAGGGGGATAGGAGGACTTTTGGAAAAAAAGTATCAAAGCCAACTATATCTTTTGGGGGGTAAACTGTCGCCGGCTATTCAGAAAAAGGAGGCTGCCTTTTGTAAAAGCATCAGGGAGTTTCACATTTCCGGGAAAGCCAGAAAAACCTACGGTTTCGATGAGAGTTTGTTTTCCATCTCCGGCAATGTTATTTTTCCCGATTTTCATGCCAGCCGTGTTTTTGCCCGGCAGATGAATGAGAAGCGCGATCTGGTAAAATTTCCGGAGTCGGCTGTTCGGGCAGGGCATATAAATGCTATGGGCTTGATAGACGAAATTTTACACTTCGTCATCGATCTGTACCGGCTTGAGACAGGTGCCTGTATGCGGGCAGCTCTTGTTTTTCTGGAAAATCAACTAGGGAAATCCAGGGTTGACCGGACACTCGTTACCTTTACCCGTTTGTTTCCTCCACCTCAGGTTTATAGAGGGGAAATTGAGGTAGAAGAATACCTTGCGGGCAGGATTGAAGATCTGTCTGCGAGGGAGCTGGCCCTGGAGGAGATGCTTCTGCTGTGGCTGGCGAATGTGAACCCCGCCTTCGGCCTTTTCCGTGAGTTGTTTGATGATACTGAACTTGGTAAAAAATGCGATTACGAAGCTTTGATTCTCGGCCTCCAGACCTTTTTCAGGTCGCAACCGGTCTTCGGCCCCGATAATCAAACTCTGATTGACATGCTTAAGAGCCCTGCCATGGCCGAACCCTATTCTATTCCGGGACAGCTTAAATATATCCGGGAACACTGGGGGAGGCTGCTTGGCAAGTATTTTTTCCGTCTTCTTAAAAGTCTGGATCTCATAAAAGAAGAGGAAAAGATATCATTCAAGGGACCGGGGCCCAGCTATGTATATACCTACAGAGGACTGGACGAAGAGATTGAACGTTTCAGCCTGGACAGGGAATGGATGCCGAAAGTTGTGCTGATCGCCAAAAGCACTTTCGTATGGCTGGATCAGCTTTCACGCAGGTATAACCGGCCTGTCCATAACTTAAGCGATATTCCGGATGAAGAACTGGACCTTCTCTCCCGCCGGGGGTTCAATGCGTTATGGCTGATAGGATTGTGGGAACGGAGCCAGGCTTCCAGGCAGATAAAACGAATATGCGGAAATCCCGAAGCCGAGGCTTCGGCCTATTCTCTTTTGCGGTATGAGATTGCGGGTGATCTCGGAGGCTGGGAGGCTTTTAACCATCTGAAAGAACGCTGCCTGCGAAGGGGGATACGCCTGGCCAGTGATATGGTGCCCAACCATACCGGAATAGACTCTGACTGGGTTATTAACCATCCTGACTGGTTTATACAGCTTAACCACAAACCTTTCCCGGCTTATTCGTACAATGGAATAAATCTGTCGCGGGATTCGAGGGTTGGTGTTTTTATCGAGGACCACTACTACGACAAAACCGACGCGGCTGTAACTTTCAAGCGGCACGATTTTTACACGAACAACTCAACCTATATTTATCATGGGAACGACGGCACATCCATGCCCTGGAATGACACCGCCCAGCTTAATTTTCTTAATCCTGATGTGAGAGAAGCCGTCATACAAACACTCCTGCATGTGGCCAGAAATTTTCCGATTATCCGTTTTGATGCGGCCATGACCCTTACAAAAAAACATTTTCAGAGATTGTGGTTTCCCGAACCGGGAACGGGCGGTGATATCGCCACCCGTGGTGAACACGGAATTACGAAAGAGGAATTTGACGCAGCCATGCCCGTTGAGTTCTGGCGGGAAGTCGTTGACAGGGTGGCGGCAGAGGCTCCCGATACACTTCTCCTGGCTGAAGCTTTCTGGTTTATGGAAGGCTATTTTGTTCGCACCCTGGGTATGCACCGGGTGTACAACAGCGCCTTCATGAATATGCTGAAAAATGAAGAGAACGCCAAATACCGGGCTGCAATTAAAAATACCCTTGAATTCGATCCTGATATCCTGAAACGATTCGTCAACTTTATGAATAATCCTGATGAGGATACTGCCGTTGCCCAGTTCGGGAAAGGGGATAAATATTTCGGGGTTTGCACATTGATGGTTACCATGCCCGGACTTCCCATGTTTGGTCACGGCCAGATTGAAGGCTTTACGGAAAAGTATGGAATGGAATACAGGAAATCCTACTGGAACGAACAGGAAGACGTAACCCTGGCAGCACGACATGAACGGGAAATATTCCCCCTGCTTAAAAAACGGTATCTCTTTGCCGAGGTTGAGAATTTTTTTGTGTATGATCTTTCCAAACCCGGCGGCGGGGTTAATGAAAATGTGTTTGCATTTTCCAACCGGGCTTATGGGGAAAGAGTTCTTGTTCTTTACAACAACGCCTACCAGGGCGCACAAGGATGGATAAAGCTAAGTGCCGTGAAAGCCGTTAAGGAGGAGAATGGGGGCAGGCGGCTTATACAACCAGGCCTGGGTGATGGATTGAGGCTGACTGACGATGACGGCTATTTTTGCATATTCCAGGAACAACGTTCCGGTCTCTGGTATATAAGAAAATCGAAAGAAATCCGGGAGCATGGATTGGGAGTCGAGCTGAAGGGCTACCAGTGTCAGGTTTTTCTTGATTTCAAGGAAGTCCGGGACGATGACCTGGGCCATTATTCCCGGCTCTACAATTCGATAAAAGGCTTAGGAGTTAAGGATATAGACGAGGCTTTAAAGGAAATCTTCCTGCAGCCGGTGCATGCCGCGTTCGAAATTCCGGTCAATGCCGGGTTATTTAAATATGTGGAAAGCGTACTGGCAGGGAAAAAAGAACCTGTTGCAGAGTATTTGGATGATTTCAAAGGGAACTATAAGAACTTCATGAAATTGGCCGGGGAAAGTACGGGAAAAACAGTGAGCGCCGAGCAGGCTTCCGTTAAGGCTGTACAGTCGCTGGAGGCCGTATTAAAAATACACGGGATGATAGTGGAATATAACGGCATAACAGTTAAACCTCCGCCATGGATGGTCTATTTGGAAAACGGTTTACATATAAACCCTGATACTGCCTGCGTACTGGCAGGCTGGAGCACCTTAAGGTATCTTGGAATAAACGGCCTTGAGGAAATATCTCTCAACAGCCGCAGCTTGATTGACGATTTACTCCTGGATAAAAGCATGGGGAGAATTTTAAAAAATACCGGTGTTATCGACAACCGGATTGAACATACACTCTCAGTTATTAAGATCCTTACTTCTCATCAACACCTGTTTTCCGGTGCCACATTTAAAAAAAAGAAAGCACTAGACTGGATGGAAAAATTATTAAGCGATAACCATGTAGACGGATTTCTCGGTGTAAACAGATTTGAGGAGATTCTATGGTTTAACAGGGAATCTTTTTTAGAGCTGGCCTGGTGGTTGTTTATCGCATCGGTTGTAACAGTGCTTGAAAACGAAAAGAAAGACCGCGTAAAAAAGAGATGTAGGGAAATTTTTTCCATAATAGGCCGGCTGATTAAAACCGTGGATGAATCGGAATATAAAGTAGAGAAATTGCTCGACCTGCTGGCAGGCAAGGCCGGGAAACAACCGGACAGCCGCGATGGTGATTATTGAAGCCCATAGTTCAAATAACAGGGGTGGTGATTTTTAACGCTCTTTATGTCGTATTATTCAGTCTTGTTCTTTTTGTAGTAAGCTATCTTATTATTACAAAGGCGGCGCCGCGGTTTGACAGAGAGAAAATTAGCAGTATTTTATAGGTAAATGAAAAACAGGATACTCTGGCAGTATACGGTAACCACCGCCATCATTACTATTGTTATCGCGGCTGTAATGGGAATTATTATAAATCGGCTTTCTACAGATCATCTTTATAAAATCCATACCAATATTTATCCCTACATAGTACGACAGATGATAAAAGAGCATCCGGAAATTGAACTGTATTTTATTAAATCCCCCGGGGATACAACTGCTCCCGATGCTGCCACTATATTCGCCAATTTCCTGTCACTGGGAAATGTATTCAGGGTAAAAGTCTGGGGTACGGACGGTACCATCCTCTGGAGTGACAACCAGCAGATTATAGGGGAAAATTTCAAGGATAATCCCTTTTTTTTAAAAGCTTTACGCGGCGACATCACCTATGATGTGGCTGAGCCGGAAAAGCCGGAAAACATTTCTGAGCCGCAGGCCGGCAAGGTCCTGGAAATTTATATTCCTCTAAAAAAAGACAACAGAACGATCGGAATCGTAGAACTGTACGAAAGCGACAGGGAACTGCACATTGAGGTACATCGAATTAACAATATAATCTGGATTATTGTAGCAACAAGCGGTCTGTTTTTGTATCTTTCGCTGTTCTTTATTTTTTATGAGGCCAATCAAAGCCAGAAGCGGGGCCTTGAACAGCTTGTACAGACCCAGGATGTTACGATTTTTGCCCTGGCCTACCAGGCGGAAATCAGGGATAATGAAACCGGCCGGCATCTTGAACGAACGGCGCTCTATGTCCAGTTTTTGGCGGAAGAAATCCAGAAAAACTCCAGGTATAAATCCTACCTGACGAACAATTATATTTATGATCTTATTAAGTCCACCCCTTTGCATGATATCGGCAAAGTCGGGGTGCCGGACAGTATCTTACGGAAACCCGGCAAGCTGACGCCGGAAGAATTTGATGAAATAAAAAAACACTGCGAATACGGTGCCATGATTCTTAAAAAGGCCGAGGAGAAACTGCAATTCCGTTCTTTCCTGGAGATCGCCATTCAATTAACTTCCAGCCACCATGAGAAGTGGAACGGGGCCGGCTACCCCAAAGGTCTTCACGGAGAAGCTATCCCTCTATCCGGCCGGATAATGGCTTTGGCGGATGTCTACGATGCGCTGCGGTCCGAGCGGATCTATAAAAAAGCTTTGCCCCACGAGGAATGTGTAAAAATAATTATCCAGGGCAAAGATGAACATTTCGACCCGTACATAGTAAAGGCTTTTCTCGGTATTGAAAAAAAGTTTAAAGAAATTTCAATTCAACTGGCCGGATGAAAAAATGAGATGGACTACCGTGATTTCTTCCAAAGGAATATACATCGTCTTAATCAAGCCGGGCTTTTGAGGCCTGCCTGTAATCCGACCTTCAGGAATCCCCCATGGGATGAAAGCGACTTCCGGGTCCTGATTATACGACTATCTCCGTTCCGGGATGTAGAAAGGTCGACCCCGCACCTGTTTCTGGCGTCTTCAGTTCGTGCTTCGGTTCCCTCGGCCTTCATTGATATGTGCTTTTTCCCCGTATACCGGGACCGTCTCTTTCTGGAGAAAGAAAAAGTTCCTCTCATTACTGGAATTCAATCATACCGCACTCTTGATGACTTTGATCTTATTTTAGTATCAAACTCATACACCCTGGAACTGTTAAACCTCGGTTACCTGTTTCTGCGATCCGGGATACCTCTTTTTGCCGGTAAGCGGGATGACACGTATCCGCTTGTGATTCTCGGGGGTTCGAACGCTTCCGCTGCCCAAGGGATAATTTCCGTTGCTGAGCGGCAAAGGAGCGACTCTATCGATTCCAGACCGGCGGATGCTTTTGTGGATGCTATATTTTTCGGAGAGGCAGAAGGGCAAATCGAAAAAATTATATCGGTCTTGTACACTCATAAAGCATTGTCCAAAAGAGAACGGCTGATGGAGGCTGCCCGGCTGGTTGCAGGCTTATGGGTACCGGGAACAATGGAACGGGTTACTAAGGCAGTCTGCCGGTCTTTTGAAACAATTGGGACTGAGACCTCATACCCGGTATTGAACGGTGCTGAGGCCTCAACTGCACGCCTTATGATAAGCTTCGGTTGTCCTTTTTTCTGCTCCTTCTGTTTTGAAGGCTACGACCGGAAGCCCTACCGGGAAATAACGGCCGCCAGCCTGATAAAGAGAGCGGAAGAACTAAAAAAGTCTTCGGGCGCTTCCACCCTTGAGCTTTTCAGTTTCAATTTCAATACCCAGTCCGATATTTTTACCTTGCTTTTTGAGCTTAACAAAAGGTTCCTGCACGTAAATTATATGAGCCAGCGGCTTGACATCCTTCTTAACACGCCGGGCCTGTTACAGGCTGAAATTGCCGGCGGAAAGAACGGATTTACCCTTGGCATCGAAGGCATAAGCTTAAGACTGAGAACCTTTCTCCATAAAGGCCTGGATGAAGAATCGGTTTTGAGCCTTCTGGAAAAGCTGATTTCGGAGAGAGTACGGCAGATAAAACTTTTTTACATAATCACAGGGTATGAAGGGTATGATGATTTAGGCGAGTTTGAGGGTTTTTTGAAAAAATTAACCGCGATAAAAGCCCGCTGCCGGCCTGGAGTACGCATAATTTTCAGTTTCGGCTTGCTGATCCGGATGCCCTTTACACCGCTCAGATACGACAGGTTAATGCTCGAAGAGAACGCGGTAAAACCGGTACTGGACGGCATAGAGAAAGTGTTGGACGCCTTCGGCCTGGAGTACAGGTTTGCTTTTTCCTGGGAGGACTACTGTGTGTCCCAGGTCCTGGCAGCGGGAGGTTACTGGCTGATAGAACCTGTTTCCAAAATGGCGGAAAGAGGCATCTGGTACGACGGAAGGTTGCCGAAAGGCACATGGCGTTTTTTGAAGGGTTGGATGATGGAGAACGGCTTCTGGACCGAAGAGTTCCTGGGTGAGAAACGGGAAGCTTACTCTTTTCCCCTGGCATTCCTTGAATCAAGTATAACAAAAAATTTTCTGTACAGGGAATTTTTAGAATCAAAGGCAGGCCAAGAGAGCGGAAGCTGTCTCGGCCAGACCTGCCTTAAGTGCGGTGCCTGCCCTGATAATGAGGAGCGGGCTCAACTTACCGGCCACAGGCTCAAGATTCCCCCAATAGACCATTATATTTCATCTCTTCAGGCGCTTATCAGGGAAAAACCGAAACTGGCATCCGTCTATGTCCTTACCCGGATCCATAAGCAACTGGCAGGAACTTCGAAAGAATGGCTCAATGCAGCCTGCCTGAGGGCTATTTTTAAGGCTTGTCCGGAGCTGGCCGCGCTCCTTCTTGCGGCAGAAGAATGTCTTTTTTCAGAATTATTGGGGAATGGTAAGGGCCGCGGCGGGTCGGATTTATTATGGTACGGTGAAACAGTCTTCAAACTGAAATCTTTTAATTCGGACGCGATAACAGACAGGTTGTCCAAAGGGTTATCGCTGAACCTTTTCGGGGAAACAGTGCAGGCTATTGGAGAAGGACTGGAAATTGTTTCAGTTCTTAGGGAATATAAGCCGTCGAATAGATTCCTAAGTTTCTTAAAAGTCGTCATCCATCTGGAACTTCCCAGGGGAAGCATCAATCGGGTGACCGAACTGCTGGCAGCTTTTTTCAAAAAGGAGTACCTGGGTATCAGTTTACGTAAAGCAGGTTCAGCGTACAAGTTTGATATTTCCGAAAAGGCTAAAAGGAAAAAAATAATTTTTGAAGGGAGGGTGTCAGATTCTCCCGGCGGGTGTGAACTAGATGTTACGGTTTCACCCAGGTTTAATTTTGCAGAGTTTGCAAGAACATTTTCGAGCAGTGCTGTCCTGACAATGGCGGATAACCGGCAGCTTTGTTTTGAGATTAAGGATATCGGGTTTCTTAATTGTTGACACCCTCGACCAGGTGAATTAAGATTTTTCAAAGTTGAAAATAACAATAGTGTTAGAGCCAATTTCAAAAATCAAGGAAAATTAGCCACGGAAATACACGGAATTACACGGAAATATTTTAAATATTTACAATACAAAGAAATAAAAAATTTCTTACATTCCGTGTTTTTCCGCGTGCTTCCGCGGCTACCCCATATGCTTGCCCTAGCTTCTCGCCCTCGAAGGGGGCTTACTATTTTTGTAAGAGCCTCGTTATATTTGCTATTTTTACGCTCCCTCCCTTCCTTAAGCGGCGAGGAAGTTGAGATGCTCTATATGGCCCAGGCAGGCTACCAGCCGGCCGATATTATCCAACAGGCCGATTCCTTTTATAGAGAAACCGGCATCAAGGTTAATCTGAGCTTTGTTGAATACGAAGACCAGTATAATTTAATCATCCAGTCTTCTCAAAAGACAAAGGCTGATTTTGATGTCATTCTGGTGGACCTGATCTGGACGGCTGATTTTGCCGAGAACCGCATAATAGAGCCCATTCCCGGCTATCTGGAAGCTGAGGTAAAGAATGGAATCATACCTGAAATTTATTCAGCCTTCACTTACCTTGGGAAAATATGGGCGATACCATTTCTGGCCAATTTCCAATTGTTCTATAGCAATATGGAGCTCTTAAACCGGGCCGGTTTTAATCAGCCGCCCGCCTCTTTGGAGGAGGTTATTCGCATGGCGGAAACAGCCAAAGAGAGGGGCTTGCTGAAATATCCCCTGTTCGATTCCTTAAGAAAACAGGAGGCTCTGGTTTGCGAATATGTCTGGCTGGTCGGCGCTTTCGGCGGCGACCTGGTGGAGGCCGACGGTAGAATTAACCTGAAAAGCGAGCCCTGCCTGAAAGCCCTCAGGTTTTTAAAAGATCTGCTTGATCGCGGGCTGCTGAATCCCTATTCTCTGAACTCGGAAGAGGTTTTTGCGGCCGAGGTCTTTCTGGCCGGGGACAGCCTGTTTACCACCAACTGGACGTTTTTAACGGGATTGATCAAAGAAACCGAGGCGCCCATTGCCCGCTCTGCCAGGGCAAGCCTGATTCCAGTAAGCCGGTCCAATTATTTAGGCGGCAACAGCCGCACCTCAACGGTCAGCGGCTTTCAGGGTCTTTCCGTTACCCGCAACAGCGGCAATAAGCGCCTGGCCTGGCAATTCATCCGCTTTCTTTCCTCGCCTGAGTTTCAGAAGATGCATCTGGATGAGATGTCCGTATGGAAACAGGTCTGGTCGGAGGAGAAGACCTCCCTAAGGGATCCGGAAATTGCATTAAAAAAGGCCCAGATCATCGGGGTCCACAATCGCCCTATCCATCCCCAGTACAGAAAAATCAGTGCCAGTTTGCAGGAATGGATTTACAAGGCCCTGCTTGGGGATGTTAAGGCTGAATATGCCCTGAGTAAGGCCCAGGCGGAAATCGATCGGATAATCGGGCAAATGGGAAATTAAAATGAAAAGAAAGATCGAATTAAAGATTTCCACGAAGGTCGCTCTTTCTTTTATCATTCTGGTACTTCTCCAGGGATTGATTTACGGGATAGCCTTAACCGCGATTATATCAAGTACGCAAAATGATTCATTTCAAACCCAGATGAACCGGGCTTTCCTGGGGATCGAAGGTTATCTTCGGGAGACTTTGAATGCCCTGACGGTCAATACCGATCTCTTAACGGGACAGAAAAAAGTGATTGATTACACCGATTTCGGGTTAAAGAATCTCTTAAAAAGAGAACTGGCGGTTTTCAAGTCCATGCTTCAAATCGATTCTTTATCCATCTATTTATCACCCACGCTTCTGTTTACCTCGGAAGGCGATATTCTGGTGATGAAAGACAATCTGAAAAATTACCTCGAATCAGCCTTTACCGGGCAGAAGGCTTTCTTTATCTCGGAGAGCGGCCGTGATATCAAGCTTACGGCTCTCTCCCCGATCCGGCGGGAAGACAAAATAATCGGGGTGTTAAGTTTAAGTCTTAAATTGGACCGGCTTTTTGTCAAAAAATTAGAAAATATCAGCAATTCAAAGATTATCATTCACTTCAAAAAGATTGCGGTTGATGCGGGGGATCTAAACCCGGCTTTGGTAACCGAGATTATTTCAGCCGCCGGGAAAAAGTCACTGGCCAGGGATTTTGCCCGGATAAACGGCTTCCTGGTCGGATCGATTCCCATGGAAAGCATCAAAGAACCGGGCGGAGCGATTTTCTGCCTGCTGGATACCAAAGAGTCAACCCGGCTGCTTACCCGCTACAACACAATCTCACTGATCTTCACCTTTCTGATTCTTTCTCTGGCATTTTTTACAGGCATTATTTTCTACCGGGTTATCTTCTTTCGTCCTTTTCAGAATCTCCTTAAAGGGGTTCACATGGTGGCGGAAGGCGACCTTAATTACAACTTTCAAGTTCCGGCTGAAGACGAGTTCGGAGAACTGGCCAGCGCTTTCAATAAAATGCGGGTGAATCTGTTAAACCGGGAGAAAGAGCTGCTGCAGCTTTCTCACTATAATAACCTGGTTTTAGAGAACGTGCCTTCGGGAATTATAACCGTAAATCTGAACAGCGAGATAACGACCTACAACCCGGCCGCCGAAAAAACAATCGGGCTCAAAGCGAAAGACTTAAAAGGAATTCACATCGGCTCCGGGGAGCTGCCCCGGCAACTTTTCGCCTTAATCGGCGAGAGCGCAGACCACGGCCTTCATTTTTCGGGTAAGGAAGTCAGAATTGTGCAGGCTGGGAACGATACGATCCTGTCTCTAAGTACCTCCCCGCTCCTTTCTGAAGACGGCACTAAAATAGGAACGATCGCTATTTTTGAAGATATCAGCCTGGTTAAAAAACTGGAGGAAAAGCTCCATATCTCCTCACGCCTGGCAGCTTTAGGGGAAATGGCGGCCGGGGTTGCGCATCAGATCAGGAACCCCCTGGGAGTCATGAAGGTTTCGGCGGAAATGCTCAGGGATAATTTCCAGGTAATCGGAAAAAGCGAAAATTATTCCCGCATTACCCACATGATGATCAGTGAAATCGATACTTTGAATTTGGTTATCAGCAATTTACTGGATTTCGCCCGTCCTAAGGCAATTCAGCGAACACTCTATTCCATCGAGGAAGTCCTCCGGTCCTCGCTGGAAAGCCTTCCGCTGGATAAATATCCTGACCTGGGGGTCGAGACAATCGTCCAGGAGGGTATTCCCCCCTATTTAATGGATAAAAGCTTAATAGAACAGGTAATCTCCAATCTGATCCTGAATGCAATTCAGGCCTCGCCTCCGAACAGCAGGATTGAAATAAGAGTTTTTATGAAAAATAATGTCCTCAACCTGGAAATCCAGGATTGGGGATGTGGATTTGATGAGGCGACCCGAAAGCAGATTTTTAATCCCTTCTTCACCACCAAAACTGCAGGGATGGGTCTGGGGTTGTCCATTGCACATCGCATTGTCGAACAGCATAACGGCACAATTGATGTTTTTTCAATGCCCGGTAAAGGTTCAACGTTTCGGGTCGAATTTTAGGGGATGATGATGATGAAAAGAATACTGGTGGTCGACGATGAAAAAAATATGTGCGAGGTCTTGAAGCTGCTCCTGGAGAATGACGGTTACGCGGTCACTACGGCAGCCGACGGCAGAGAGGCGATCGAAAAGCTTAATCGCGGCGAAGTGATAGACTTGATAATTTCTGATTTAAAGATGCCGGGCATCGACGGTATGGGAATTTTAAACTTCCTGAAGGAGACGGGCCGCGACCTCCCCCTGGTGTTCATTACCGCCTACGGTTCGATTGAGTCTGCGGTAGAGGCAATGAAAAAAGGCGCGTCCGATTTTATTACCAAGCCTTTTAACAAAGATGTAATCAGGCATATCATCGCGCGCATCTTTCAGGTGGAAAACCTCGAGTTTGAAAACAAACTGCTGAAGGAAATAACCCGGGTAGGGGAACTGATCTACAGAAGCAATGGAATGAACAGGGTCATGGAGCTGGTTAA
>JBFMGN010000269.1:0-5217 GCA_040752435.1 Spirochaetota bacterium | reverse complement strand
TATCGCCGGGAAGGCAAATATAAGAAAGATGCCATAACTGAATTTGACCAGGCAAACCACAAGGCCTATTTTCGTAATCTCCTGGATAAGTCAGAAAAGGCCTTTGATATTCCCGAAGGCGTGCAGGATTTCTTAAGCGCATATTATTATTTCCGCCTGCTGCCGCTTAAAGCCGGAGATAAACTGCGCTATACTATTTCCAATAACGAGAAGAATTACCAGGTTATTATCCTGGTTAAACCTCAGGCACCGCTTAAGCTGGGCAGGCACGTCAAAAAAGACGTTTTACTCGTTCAGCCCTATGCTTTGCTTAAGGGGGAAAAGCTAAAAGAAGGTTCGGCACGCGGGTACTACAGCTCTAAAGGCAGCCGGCCATTGCTGGGCGTTGTCATCACCTCGCCTCTTTTTATCAAAGTAACCGCCTTCCTCAGGGAATAAATGGAATAAAGGGGATGGTTCTATTTTTTAAATAACCCATTGAAAAGATTAGAGCGATAGAAGATGGAGGTGTTTTCATGAGAAGGATAATGCTGTTTTCGGGCTTTTTTATTGCCATAATGATTTTTGGCATCTTAAATACAGTTTTTGCGCATTGCGATACTCTCCAAGGCCCGGTAATCAAGGATGCGAAAACGGCACTTGAAACTAAAGATGTGGCCCCTGTGTTAAAATGGGTATCTAAAGAACAGGAAGGAAAAATTAAGGCCGCTTTCGATAATGCGCTTAAAGAACGGGATAAAGATCGAGAGAAAGCGGACATGGTTTTTTTTGAGCTGCTTGTCCGCATTCACCGGGAGGGGGAAGGCGCTTCGTTTACCGGGATAAAACCAGCCGGGACCATACCTGAGCAAGCAGTAGTTGCGGCAGATGAGGCGATAGAAACAGGCTCGATTGATTCTTTTATTGAAGAAATATCGGGTAGTATTGCTCAGCAGATACGTCAACGCTTCAGCCGCGCCATTGAAACCAAAAAGCATATGAACGAAAGTGTTGAATCCGGCAGGGAGTATGTAGCCGCATATGTGGAGTTCGTGCATTACGTTGAAGGCATACACAAGTCAGTTGCAGAGGCCGCAATCCTTCACCACGAAACAAAGAGCACCGCAGAAGAGCACCATAGGCGTTAAGCAGCTTCAATATGCAATAAGGGGATGGAGCATGTATACGGGGCGCGGTGAATGAGAGGAGATAATCGTGAAACAATGGTATGAGTCGTTATTTGAGAATTATGCAAAGAAATACGACAAGGAGTGTTTTGTCCAAGGGACACTTGGGGAATGCGATTTTATTGAGCAGGAATTAGGCTATGGCAAAAATATAAAAATAATTGATGTCGGATGCGGTACGGGCAGGCATGCGATAGAACTATCGAAACGAGGTTATAACATTACGGGCATTGATTTATCCGAATCTCAGCTTGCCAGGGCAAAGGAGAAGGCAAAACAGCTTAATCTGAAAATTGATTTTCAGCAACACGATGCCCGCAATCTCCCCTTTGACGGTGAATTTGATGCCGCAATAATGCTTTGCGAGGGCGCGTTCTCTCTTATGGAAACAGATGAGATGAATTTTGAGATACTTAAGAGCGCAGCAAAAGCGCTTAAAAGTAAAGGCAAGCTCATTTTCACCACATTAAACGGATTGTTCCCGCTGTTTCATTCGGTCAAGGAATTCTATGGGTCGGCGCAGAAAGAAGGCCAGTCCCAGTGCAAGGAGTGCTCCTTTGATCTGATGACTTTCCGTGATCATAACACTGTTGTTTTTGAGGACGATTCCGGAAATAAAAGGGAGCTTCAGTGTAACGAGCGTTATTACGTGCCCAGCGAAATTAGGTGGCTTTTAAAGACGCTCGGGTTCAAGAAGATCGATATTTTTGGCGCGAAACTGGGAGCATACTCAAGAAACGACAAGTTGACAACAGAAGATTTTGAAATGCTCGTTATCGCGGAAAAATAGCGATTTAAACTATGGCCAATAAGCTTCCCGTTGGCTACATTGTGGATAACTTTAAATACAAAAAATTAAAGGGGCAAAAAATTCAAAAGAAAAAACTTTTTTGTGGCAGATTTTAATGTTTTTAAAAAGCAGAAAATATGGCATGGTATAAAGAGAAGAATATTCAGCTAGTGATGAAGAAGAGGTTGCAAGAGAAAGGTTTTAAAATAACCGTAGATTCTTCATGCACCGGTCATGGAGTAGATTTAAAAGCCTATCATCCTAAACATCGCTATTATTGGATTGTTGAAGTTAAAGGTTATCCTATAGGATATAGTGAAAGTGCGCAAAGACAGAATTACTTTTGGCAAATATTAGGACAAATTTTTGGTAGAATTACACAGGAGAACGCTGAGTATGGAGTTTGTCTACCTGATTATAGAGGATTTTATAAAAAGAAAATTTTAAGTAAAGACTTAGAAATTAGTCGAAGAAGGTTATATCTTTCCTTCTTTCTAGTTACGAATAAGGGCAAAATATATAAACTATCACCGAGTGGAATAAAGTTTCAACGATTTTGATTAGGAGGGGGATAAAATGAAGATCGGAAAACATTTACTTTTGTTATATTGGTTAGTTCTTATTTTTCCAGTATTTGTCTTTGCTTTTGAACAGAGCCCAGATATGGGAATAAATAATGAACAGCCAATATCTATTGGAGAGATAATTTATAGAAGCCAAAAAATTGAGTATATAGCTAATGGTAAAGTCGTGAACGCAATTGTCTACACGTACGACGGTTGCGATGTTAATAGCATCAAAATTAAAATTGGAGAGATAACGATTAGTGCCGCGGTTCGTTACATGAATGAGAAACCAGCGGAAATTAAATCAGTTCCTCTAAACAGCAAGAAACAGGCTTTATTAAAAGTAAAAACGTTAAACGAAGCTCAGCCATATAAAGAAATACTTATTACTGTAATTGATGAATTCTATCGTATAAGAGTGGAAGAGTTCAAGAAATAACTGATTACCAGACTCGTAGGTTAGATGATTACCGCAATTTATATTCGCGTTAGCACAGAGGATCAAGCCAAAGTGGCTATTCTCTTGAAGTCCAGAGGGAATATCTCGAATCTTTTGCTAAGCGAGAAGGCCTTGAGATATTCAAGGTTTATCAAGACGCCCTTTAATTTTTTGTATTTACGGGAGAAACAAAAATGCCGAACCAAGAATCTAAAAGGAGTTACAAATTTTTTGCCCCCAAAGTCTTTATCTGGACTTTCTGTTGGCCGTTGGTGCAAGTACCGCGTGATGATTTTAGGCATACTAAAGAAGTTAAGTGATTGTGAGAGAAAAGATTAGAACAAAGAAATAGCTGTCCTCAATTTTAATCAAAGGAGAACAAAATGGACTTGCCGATTACTAATTTAAAAAGAGATGAATATTATACTTTTATTCATGGTCTTGCCGTTGCGTGTGTATGGATTGCATGGGGTATTCATTTTAAAAAACTAGATATCTTAAGCTCTATGGATTCAATTGTTAGTCCAGTATTTATCGCGGCATGGTTATTTTCTACGGCGTTCTTGTGGATTCTATATAATTTAATAACTTTTCCTGTTATTTATTGCATTAGTAAGCAATTGGATAAAAAGAAGCCTGACGATCTGTTACGTCACCATAAAGTAAGCGGGTTAAGTTTATTTTATACAGGCCCCATGGAAGAGCGGCAGATTCATGCACATATATTCGGCCTACTCACCGCCGCATTAATTATTTCATACTATCCAATCTCATTCCTTTTCCCAAAAAATCTAGAAATTTATTTACTTTTGCACATTATTTATACACTGGGTACGATTTTTATTTTATATCGTTACAAAAGCAATTCTTATGATTTAGCATCAGTCAGTCGATTAATAACTACGGGTGTTTGTGATGTCATGAATGAGAAAGCTTACGCACAAAAACGCGCAGAATTTTTTGCAGAACTCAAACATAACGAATACAAAAATAAATTGAGCAATTCAAAACAATAAAAATTCACAAAGGCGGACCGGTTCGGATGAACGAACGCGACATTTTGAGTATTTTAGGAACAAAAAGTTATGATAAGTAGAGACGCTAAAATTTGTAGAATAAAAAGGCGAGGGTTTTTAATTATGAATAGATCGAGTTTAAAAGGTAAGCTTACTCCGAAGTCTAAGCGGCCGTCAGATTCCTCGCAGAAAAACTGCTCGAAATCTTTTGGGCCAGACTTCGGAGTGACACCCAAATGTCCACATGTTTATATAAAGACATTTGGGTGTCAAATGAACGTTCGGGATTCGGAAGTGATTTGCGGGTTGTTGGAGAATAACGGTTTTCGGTTGACGCAGGATGCAGATGACGCAGATGTTGTCATCCTTAACACCTGTTCAGTGCGGCAGCATGCGGAGGATAAGGTTTGGAGCGAGGTTGGCCGATTTAAAAGCAAGGGACAGTTCCCTTCGGGGACAGTCCCTTTAATTGGGATTGTTGGTTGTATGGCGCAGAATTATAAAGAGAAAGTATTTGAAAGAGCTCCGGCAGTGGATTTTGTGGTCGGGCCAAGCGATATTCACAAGATTCCCGGAATTATTAAAAAGATCACGCAGGGAGAGTCCCTTTCGGGGACAGTCCCTGTGCTTTTTGAGAGGAAAATCTGGGAGACGGATGGCGAAATCCGTCCGGAAGAAATTTATCACACCGGATTTTATGAGGATAAAGAGCACGCCTATGTGGTAATTTCCGAGGGCTGTTCAAATTACTGCTCTTATTGCGTGGTGCCTTATGTGCGGGGAGAACTGCATAATAGAAGCCATAAAGAGATAATAAAGGAAATAGAAGAGGCAATTGGCAAAGGCATAACGAAATTTACACTCTTGGGGCAGAATGTGAATGCCTATAAGCATAATGGCGCTGATTTCATTAAAGTACTGGAGATGGTTAATGGCATAAAAGGCATAAAGGAGTTCAGTTTCGTGACTTCTCATCCTAAAGATACCTCTTTAGATTTATTCAAAGCCATGCAGGAGTGCGAGAAACTGAAAAAATTCCTGCATTTACCTGTGCAGTCCGGCTCTGACAGGATTTTAAAGCTGATGAACCGCGGGTATACCAGAAAATTCTATTTGGATTTAGCGCAAAATTATCGTAAAATTGTTAAAGGCGGGGCGCTCTCAACGGATATCATCGTGGGATTCCCCGGGGAAACGGAAAATGATTTTCAGGATACATTTGATTTGGTTAAAGGAGCGG
>JBFMGN010000268.1:0-5235 GCA_040752435.1 Spirochaetota bacterium | reverse complement strand
TGGTATATAATACGATAAGAATAACGAGCAGGCTCAGCATCAGGTTGAAGGCCATAAGCAAATCCAGGAGGACTGTCGGCAGGGGTATAATCATCATCATAACGATTACAATAACGCCGACAGCCACAAACACGTCACTTTTTTGCTGCAGGAAACTTATACGTAGGATTCTTTGTACATCCGCCATCTTTTCCTCCTATACCGCCTCGGCTGTTCGCCCGGTCAATTTATAAACTTCCGCCAGTACAAGTGCCATTACTTCGTAATATTTTTCCGGAATTACGTCCCCAACTTCAATTTCATCGTAGAGTGCTCTTGCAAGGGGTTTATTTTCTATTATCGGCACATTATTGGCCTTTGCTATTTCTTTCATCTTGAAAGCGAGGTTATCCTGTCCTTTGGCGATTACCATGGGAGCGATCATGGTCAGTCTATTCCATTCCATGGCAACGGCAAAGTGAGTCGGGTTCGTTATAACCACATCCGCCCGGGGAACGTTACGGAGCATGTTCTGTGACAACAGTTCCCGCATTCTCTGACGCAAACGGCTTTGAACCAGCGGATCTCCCTCCAACATTTTGCGTTCTTCCTTTACTTCCTGCTTCGTCATTTTGAGGGCTTCCCGGTGCTGCCGCCTCTGAAACAGATAATCCGGCAGTGACAGAACAAGCATCGCAATTGAGGCTTCAAATAGAATTCTAAAAGCAACAACTGCGACTGAACTGATACTCATCCAAAAAGGGGACGTAACAAAATGCACCATTTTGTCGATCTCGCCCTGAATATTGATAAATGTAATGGCAACTACGACCACAATTTTAAGGACAGACTTGGCCAGGTTGAAAGCCGCCTCGCCGGAAAACAGCGCCCGTTTAAAAAATTTGATGAATTTGGGGGCTATCCTTTTTAAATCAGGAACAATGGGTTTGACAGTAAACAAGAATCCAACCTGAAAGACGTTCCCCAAAACGGCGGAGATAAAAGCAATCGCTGCCAGGGGTAATGTAAGCTTGATAAAATAATTATAAAAAGCCGGAACAAGCCGTGACTCAGCGGCGATATCCGTTTCGTTTGAAATCCTGAAAAAGAAGCGGATCATTTCGATCATTGTCCCCAGCATGTATGAACTTAAGATTCCGATCGTAATGACACAAAAAAGCATTACGAGAGCCGAGGTAAACTCGGCGGACTTTGCAACTTTTCCTTCTTCCCGTGCCTTTTTTAGTTTATGCTCAGAAGGTTCCTCGGTCCTGCCTTCATCTTCCGCGGCGAACCACTGCAGGTGTATGAAAGGGAAAGCTAACTCCTCGTACTTCATGACGATCCTCCCGCTATCAGGTCGAACAGCTTTATCAATTCCGTAAAGCTTATATCAACGATTTTGCCGAAAGCTTCCATGATAAAAGGGATCGTTACAAAAAGTACAATAAATGCAACGCCGATGGAAATCGGGAAACCCAGCATAAGCAGATTCATCTGGGGTGCGGCTTTGGCGAGCAGTCCCATGGCTATGGAGACAAGGAAGAGTGTTCCCAAAACCGGGAATGAAATAACCAGTGCCTGTTCAAACAACCCGCTTAAGCTGCGTACAAACATGTTCAAAAGGTGCTGCTTTTGAGTCAACAGATCCAAGGCGCGGATAGTCTGAAAAGATTTAAAAACACCTACCAGGAAAATACGCTGAAAGCCGTCAATACCTATAAATACAAACATGGCAACAATATTTAAAAACTGGCCCATAATTGGAATTTCAACCTGGGCCAAGGGGTCGAAGACTTCCGAAGCCCCGAAACCCATTTGCAGCGAAAAGAACTGTCCGGCAACCAGGAAAGCGGAGTAGATTACAACCAGGAAAAAACCGATAATAATGCCCACCATAATCTCCCCGAACAGGAGGGCGGCGTATAACAGGCCATTGGCGGGGATGGGGTATCCGAGATTCTTTACCCATGGGAAAATGCTGACCGCGGTAAAAAGGGTAAGCCCTGTTTTCACAATTTGCGGAACTGATCCGGATGATAAAAGAGGAGAAATCTGGATCAGGGCGAAGATTCGTACAAAAATGAGTAGAAACAACTGGGAGTTTTCAGCCATCGCATCCAGGTTCATATTATTTAACCATATCCGGGATCCTTTCGATCAGGCGAACTGTAAACTGCACCATGGATGAGACAATCCAGGGACCGAAAAGAATCAAAGCCCCAAGGATCGCTGCAATTTTCGGAACGAAAGAAAGGGTCTGTTCCTGAATGGAGGTGGTAGCCTGAAAGATGGATATAATCAGCCCGACAAGCATGCCGATAACAAGGAGCTGGGCGGATATTAAAAGAATTTGAAAAATGCCGCTTCGAATCAGGTAAACAGCAAAACCTATGCTCATCTTAATCGCCTCCTTATTTAAAGCTGGCTATAACCTGCTGGGTAATAAGGCCCCAGCCGTCCACCAGTACAAACAGGATCAATTTAAAGGGGAGTGAAATCATAACAGGCGGAAGCATAATCATGCCCATTGACATGAGGATCGATGCCACTACCATATCGATTATTATGAACGGTATAAAAAGCAGTATTCCTATTTTAAAGGCAACCGTAAGTTCATGAAGAACGAAGGCCGGAATAAGGACATGGGTGGGTACATCTGCAAGATTTCCCGGCTTCGGCAGCCCGCTTAGATTCATAAATAACCGGATAGTGTTGGTGTTGTTTTGTAACTGTTTAAACATGAAGATTCGAATGGGTTTTTCCGCGCGGTTGTACATCTCCTGGATGCCTATCTTCCCCTCTGCAAAAGGCTTGTACGAGTTGTCATAGATCTCGGTTATAGTAGGCCACATTATAAAAATGGTCAGAAAAAGAGCGATACCCATTAAAACCTGATTCGGAGGCACCTGCTGGAGGGATAATGCTCTTTTTATGAAATCGAATACGATGGCGATCCTAAGGAAGGCTGTAGTAAGCAAGACGATTGAAGGTGCCAGAGCTATGACCGCTAAAAGCAGCAGCAACTGGATACTCAAAGCTACTTCTTTATTATCCTGCGGCTGCCTGACAGTTATGTCAACGAACGGAATTTGAAGTCCTTCGGCGGCAGGTGCGGTAGTTGGCTGTGCCGACGCAACACCTATTGATGACAGACAGAAAATGCCCATCATCAAGAATACTATAATTCGTTTTTTCATTCCCCCTCCCAGTATATGAATTTATAGTATCACACTTATACAATTGAACAGCAGATTGCTATAATTTTCTCAGTCGTTCCCTCTGCCTTTTGATAAAATGTACCGACTCATGAACAGGATTTCCCAATCCCCCCTTTGCCTGGCGAAAAACATTGAATAGAATGTCTATAAAATTTTTTTTCTCCAGAACCCGCTGGTTTGAAAGTTTCAGCCGTATCCCGTCGAGTGTCTCCTTGTCTGCTATTTCAGAAACAAGGGTGACGGCGTTTTCTCCGGAACCGACGAGGAAGATCTGTTTACCGACCTCAACCAGGTGGAGCGAGCGGCTGTTACCGATAGCCTGGCTCGAAATAATACGAAAAAGTTCATTTTCCGGTAATTTCGGTCCTCCCGCTTTTTTTAAGAAGTGAAAGACAACGTAAATCACCGCGATAACGGCTCCCAGAATCAACACCATTCTAACGAAGTCCCAAAGGGTAAAGGTAGTCAACGGTTGATTGGCAGCGCCCACCGGTGATTGACTGTTTGGATTGTCATTTATAACGAGTGTTTTTTCATCGATAGCCTTTGCGGGACTTTTGGCGACATCCTCCGCGCCGGCTGATAATGGCAGAAATCCCAGCCCAATTATTAAAAAAAATAGGAAATATGTAGTTTTCAAGCGCCCCTCCCTCGCTGTGAGTAAATACTATTTTTTCAAGTCAGCTCATGCATTCTTTCTGTAGGAGAAATTATTTCGGTAACCCTGACACCGAAGTTTTCATCAATGACAACCACCTCACCGGTGGCTATCAATTTGTGATTTACCAGTATATCCACTGGTTCACCGGCCAGCTTATCCAACTCTATAATTGTTCCTTCCCCCATACCAAGTATTTCCCGGATAGGCTTTTTCGTTCTGCCCAACTCCACCGTCATTTCCATATAAACATCCATAAGGAGGCTTATATTCCCCATATCCTGAGAAGGCGACTGAGGCTTTAAAGAAGGGAATTGAACAGGTTGAACATTCGGAGGCTGCTGATACATCGGCATACCCATGGGAGCGCCGAATTGCGGCGGTTGCATCGACTGTTGCGCAGGTTGCGTCTGAGCTCCCATAAACCCCGGCTGTATCGGCTGCTGGATACCGGGCATCGCCCCTCCTTGAGGTGAGAATCCCATGTCTCGGGTACCCATACTCTGAGGTTGCGCTCCGCCGGCAGATGATAATAAGCCGACAATATTCTTGGCAAGATTTATGTCGTATACCTCGGTTAACTCGAAGGGTTTAAGGCCTTCAATGGCCAGCGGATAGGTTGCCGTTACAAAACCATCTTCGGAGAGCTCAAGTGTCTCCTTGGTAACCTGCTTACTATCTCCGGCAGAAGGCATTATCGTACTGCCAATTTTATCGCCGATTTTTGTCAAGGCGACGCCGGTAATTGTGGAGAGAGCTTCTTTAAGGGCTTCCAGAGCCATCTCATTCAGTTCTACCTGGTCCTGCCCGACAATCAACCCCGCCATCCCGGCGGCCGCTTCCGGGCTTAAAATATACGAGTGCTTACCGGAAAGCCCTTCGGTAAAATCCAGATTTACCTGAACCACCTCGTCCGGGACGGTCAAAAGATAATCATCCTTTGTAAAGACTGCTACTTTCGGGGGTTTTAACACCACAGGTTTACTTCCCATAAACCCGGAAAGGTTCGAGGCCTGAGCACCGGTTATACTATTTAATAAATTCTGAAAAGCCTTTGTTTCCTGATCGGATAATTCGATTCCCCCCGGAGCCTGCGTCCCGGAACCGAGATCCATACCACCGCTTCCCTGCAACAAGGCATCAATTTCATCCTGTGAGAGAGATCCATCACTCATGGTTATTCTTCTCCTTCAGCTGCAAGCTCTTCAAATTCTTCTTTAGTCATATCTTCCAGCTTCCTTACTATCTGAACTGCGAGTTTACTTCCTACAACCCCGGGCCGGCATAGAAACTTAGGCTTGTGGCCGACTTTTAAGACCATGGGATCGCCGACCCTTACACTACTCAGGCGAATAACATCCCCCCTTGTTAAAGAAA
>JBFMGN010000267.1:0-5239 GCA_040752435.1 Spirochaetota bacterium | reverse complement strand
TTTTGCCCAATAACATGTCGCAGGCCATCAACCCGGCCAAAAGAGCAAAAACAATTAACAATAATATTATTTTTTTCATAAATTTTCCTCCCCTGACTAACTGACACATCCTGGAGCTGTCACGCCGTACGCTGAATAGCTAAAAAACTTCCCCCCACAAAGGTACCATAATTTTTGTTATATTAATTATATCCCCAACACGCTGTTAATTCAACATTTCTGTTTAAAAAATGCTAAAACCCGGGTGCTCTCCCTCCGTGGCCTCGAACCCCGCGCGAAATTTTATAGTCGCCCCTGCCGGTAGATCGATATTCCCAAAATAGACTATGCTTCAAGAGGAATTTCACACAGAGATTAAGGAGCACACTAAGGGTGCAGGCAACATCCAGCGTTGCTCCGGCCTTGATTATAATAACTTAAAGTACCATTTTCATGTTTTTTCTTTCCTGCCTATCTTTATGCCAATTCCCTCCTCTGTACTCTCTGTGTTCTCTGTGCGAAACTTCTCAGATAAGGTTCCGTTTGTCCAGCTCCTATGGTGATATGAGGTTCTTAACATAGTTTATCAGCTTCAGGTATAGGGGTTCCGACGCGGTAATGAATCTGCTAATCTGCTGGTAACGTATATCAAGGTGTGAGTGAACGTGCGTGCTGCTTAATAGCCCAGAATTCCCGAACGAAATCTCTGAAATCCTCGGCCGCAGAACTGATTAACAAAAAGAAACGCCAGTACAAATCAAAATCCTAGATAATTATGGGGATATTTTCTTGTATAATGTAATACGCGACCGTGGCCGGAACCCGATTCAGTATGATGAGATCCGTTCTCAGCCCGGTAATTTTTTCCATATCATTCCAAATTTCATCTTCGCCGGGATACTCCTGCGATTCCTCCCATTCAAGTCTATTTGTGACAGGATAGAAATAAAGGCCGATATCAATGTCAGACTCCGAGGTGGGACTACCCTTCGCATACGAACCGGATAGAAAGGCCATGGCAATATCACTTTTCCGTGAGAAATAACCGGTTAATTCAGGCAGTTTTCTTTTTATATCCATATTCGAAGTACACGGATGTACAAGTGCCGGGCGAGACAAGGATGTCGGAAGCCCGGCCAAGGAATTATATTTTTTACTTCGTAAAAAATATATGGTTTTTAGAAGCGCCCTTCAATTTAATGAAAACCGATTCTATTTATACAGGAGCGGCATATCCAGTGCTTTTCCCGCCCTGGCGTAATCTTCCGGAATCACCTTCCAGTTTCCATTCGGTTTGGGCGCCAGCGGCGCTTTCTGTCCTTCAATCCATTTCATAATATAGTAACGCAAGTCCTTAATTGTGGAAGAGGTTACAAATTTCATGGATTTCACGTCGGCATCATTCAGCCTGGCCCCTTTTACCAGGTGGCCGCCTCCGCCCTGGGCGCGATAGGAATTAATGGCCACGCTGTAGGTTTTTTTCAAATCGAAAGGAGATTTATCAGCCATAGAGGCTATGCTAATCCTTAACCCGGCCGGCTTAGTTACATCCACCGTATAGATAATTCCAGCCGCGGAATCATAATTGTAATACCGCACTGCCTGGACCGGCATATTGGTTTTAGAGTCGAGTACGAGGTTGCCCGAGGCATCCTTATTGAAGTTGATAAGGTGGTCTTTGGCATCTTTCATGGTATTGAACCAGCCGCCGTAGGAATATTCGAGAAAATCCTTTATCTGCTGCCCGGTCATCTGCATTGTATACAGAAAGTTTTCATACACGTACAAGTTAAACATATCCCTGACATAGAGGGTTCCGTCTTCACTGGACGGAATAGCAGCGTCCGCCGAGAGAGGGGCGGCAAAGGATACTTCAGCCTTGTTAAGCTCGAACTCCGGTTTACCTGTAAGCTCAAGTTGAATGTTGTGGATCAGATCCACAAAGGCGCTGTCGCCGAACATTGAATCCCGGGTAGAAATCTTACTGGTCATTTTTCCAATAGGACGGGAAACGTAGTTCTTAACCTCGGTAAACTGCTCCTTGAAGGTTTCAATGAACTTCGGATCAGCTTCAAACCCTTCGACCGGAAGTATTTCACCCTTTATGGTCGTATTCCAGGCCCTGGCCGATGAATTGTAGGTCATGGTAACCGTTACAGAGGCGATATTGCGGGCGGCATTCTGACCGCCGAAAATATATACATCTTTGCCGTCAGGATCCTTAACGACTTTGTTATTCTGCTGATGGTCATGACCGGTAAAGATGATATCGAAACCGGGGACTTTGGTTGCAACGAGTTCGGAAGCATTTTCATTTTTCGGTGTATCCGCCGTTGCTCCGCCGTAGGTGAAGTCAACCCCTGAATGGAAAAGCCCTACAATTAAATCGGGTTTTTCGGATTCCTGAACTTTTTTAACCCATTTCTGAGCGGAGGTTACCATATCCTCAAAATCCATACCCGACCAGAATTGCCGGGGAAGCCAGTTGGGTATCCAGGGAGTAATTAAGCCGATTACGGCGATTTTCACATCGCCTTTATTCAAGATGGTATACGGCTCAAAATAGGGCGTCCCGTCGCTTTTAACGGCATTGGCTGCCAGCCACGGAAAAGCAAACTCTTTTACCAGTTTATCGTAGACCGGATGTCCCGCTTCGATGTCGTGATTTCCCAGCGTCGCGGCGTCATATTGCATATAATTCATTGCCTTTGCCAGAATATGCTCCGCTTTAGTATTTTCAAAGTTATAGTAGTAGACCACCGGCTGTCCCTGGAGAATATCACCGTTATCGAGCAGGACTACAAACTGATCAGTTTTCGCTCTTTCCTGCTGCACATACGAATAAACCTGGGCCAAAGACGTGTTTACCGGTTTATCGGTAATAAAATTATAAGGAAACAGCGAACCGTGGACATCCGTTGTTTCGATAAACTTAAGAGTTACCGGTCCTTTTTCAGGTTCGGACTTCACCTCTTCAACCGGCGCTGGTTTGGCTTCGGGCATTGGTTCGGGTTTTGTTGCCGGGGCTGTCCGACAACCCGAAAACGCCGCCGCTATTAGAATTGTCAGAATTACTAGAAACTGTTTCAGTGTTTTCATGTTACCTCCTTCTTCAACATTGAAATTCCACTAACTGCATTATATCCTTTTTACTAGTATTCCCTCAGCTTTTCAAGACTGATTTTATAATTTCAGACGAATTCACTCTCGACCGGGTGAACCAGCGCAGATAGGGAAGGCCGTCTCAACCGATGTGAAGAAAATCCTCGGTTAAAAACATCACCGGTTTAAATAATATTCCCGAAGGACTAACGCAAGGGGATTCGCCTCTTTCCTGGAAAATCCCAAATGAGAATGACGCCTCCATCCCTCGGCATACTGATATTTTTTAGACATCTCGCCCACTTTATGCGCCATATCTCTCATGGTTTGCAGATAGGAATCCAGCCCCTGGGTTGTATCCAGCCATTTTTTCTGGCTTTCATGAAAGGCGAGCATTGTTTCCTTTTTATCAATAACAGAATCGATATCGATATAAAAATCCGGCCAGATCCTGCGCCGCAGCTCATCGCACAACCCGTAGGGCATAGCATGATAAATTGCGACATCATGCCCCGTCGCCTTGACAGCGGGATCAGAAATATAATTCGGAACTCCCCGGCTGAAGGCCGCGGTTACTGCAATACGGGTCGTATTCATATGATCTTCCATGTAATCTTCGGGGGACGGAACAAGCATTATGTCCGGCTCGATCAGCCGTACAACCGCCGTTACTTTTTTAATCAGGTCGGGAGCATAGAACACCTCCAGATCATGAGCGACACTTTCATGGAAGCTGGCCCCTAAAAAATCGGCCGCTTTCTGCGCTTCTTTTTTTCTGACGGCTGCGGTTTCGGCCGGGGTCATATCGGTCGAGCCGAGACAACCGTCGGCCAGGTTCATATAGTGCATCTCACATCCCTCAGCCTTGAGCAGGAGCAGTGTTCCGGCCATCATAAATTCAATATCATCCGGGTGGCATGCAATTGCAAAAACGCGTATCTTCATTTCTCTTCCTCTAATGCATTTCAGCCTCGCACGAACCGATTCCCGGCCTGTAAAAATTAAACTGGACATTGGGATGGCCGGCCAGGAGCGACATGGGGACTGATGAATCGGCGAGCTTCTTTGAAATCATCAATGTCGTCAGGCGTAGTCCGAAGGGATTATCATGCCAGCCCGTATGCCAGATCGACACCTTTTCCGACTTCCAGGTTTCAAGCGGCCCCACCGAAAGAGCTTGGGACGGCACCCCGGATACAACCCCGCCTCCCGATGTGCGTGCATTCTGGATAATCGTCATGGGATGAAGCTCCACCACCCGGGCCGGAAGTTGCCGGAATTCTTCAGGTGACGGAGGATTGTCTTTATACTTTCCCTTTCTGGCGACAGGATCGTTAAAGGCCCAGTGTTTCACTTCTCCCTGGCCGCCCTGCATGACCACACACCGTATTTGGTCATAGGAAGCGGAGTATTCCTTTAAATTGTCGGCAGCCAGGAAATGCAAATGTTCATCGGGCATCCGCAGCTTTTTGTTGATTTTAGAGAAGCAGAGTTCAAGATCCGCTTTGGCAAAACTTAAAGGATGAGTAACCGGTACTTCCTTACCATTCAAATACCATTCATCCATAGCCCAGAAGTGGCCGTTTCGGACATCAATTTCCAGAGCATTCACGATCTGGGCCACCAGCGGCAGTTGTTCTGTAGGACCGATCGGCCCGCATATACCTGCCGGCTCATTGCCAGTTGACTGTCGCCAGGCTTGAACATATTCCAGTGCTTCTGCGGTAAAGAAGGACTCAAGGGTATCGTAGACTTTTATTGTGAAACCGGGACGTGAAAGTTTTAATAATGCTTTCGCTGTCAGGCGGGCGGCATCGTCGAGGATCGCCGGATCAAGGGTTGTATAATCCCAATAATCTTTTGCAACTTTGCTGTAATTCCTCATAGTGACTCTCCTAAAGAAAGCGGGTAATCTTAAAAAAACGCTATTATACAAAACCGAAACTGTCAATGTTGAATAAATAATTTATTGACAATCTATAACAATAGACATACCATTTCCTTCCGGTATGGAACGAAAATGAACAGCCTTGAAAGAACTAAAAACGCCATCCGCATGAAAAAAGTTGACCGGCTGCCCATTTTCCCGATTTTACTGGCCCCGGCCTGCCGATTGACCGGTGTTCGACAGCGGGACTTCTCCCTGGATCCGGCTGTC
>JBFMGN010000266.1:0-5239 GCA_040752435.1 Spirochaetota bacterium | reverse complement strand
GACGGTGACTGCAGCCAAGAATGCGGCGAAAACAACCGCGAAAGCCGTAGTTAGTGCCGCAAACACAGTCAAAAAGGCTGTGGTTAATACCGCAACAACAATTAAGAATACTGTAGTAAAGACAGCAACCACAGTTAAAAATGCTGTAGTAAATACTGCTACAACAATCAAAAATACTGCAGTAAAGACCGTAACAACAGTAAAAAATACTGTAGTGTAGCGATTAACACTAATCTGCCGGAAGAAGGGCCGCGTTTCCAAGAATAGCATGCCGGGATATAGTAGGAAAGAACTGGTCCGTTGTCGAATAAAGGGCAACGGTTTTTTTGTTAATTGGCGGGATGGAAGGAGCCCGTAAGGCGACTGGAAGCCCGCCAATTAACACGCGCCGCCAACAGCTCATGGTCTTTTCCCCTAAAATAGACTGCCTCCCGGCCCACTGAGTCCCCACTCAAACCGGGAGGCAATGTCAGTGGAGGTGTCCCCCCACCAAACGCATGATTAGCTTAAACGATATAGTTACATTAGTCAATCAGCTTTTAGAGCAATATTTGTCCTGGATAGCTAATCCGGACTTAGCCGCATTCCGTATTTGTCTCTGTGGCTGCCTTTTTCGCCACCGTCATGACAAGTATTATCGGGGCGTAGTGCTGCCTGAGTGGGAACAGAAAATCCCCATTTTGCGCCTAAAGTGTCCGGAATGTAAAAGAACCGAGAGCATCATCCCTCTGTTTTTACGCCGCAACTCCCCATACCCCTGGCTGTTGCAACAAGCCGCCATTCTACATTACCTTACCGGGCAAAAAGGTTACCGGCCTGTTGCCCGGGAGGCGGGTATCGACTGGCAACTCCTCTGGCAGTGGGTGGATTTCTGGGCAAAGCGTTCACCTGATCTGTACAAGCTTCTGTCCCAGGATATCTTGACCTTTGCGCCACAAGTGTGGGAAGATGTTTCGCCCACCGACGAGGAGGTCTTTACCGCCAAAGTTCATGCCCCAGAAAAACGCCTGGGTATGGCCTGGTTTTCACCGGTTATACGTTTGGGTTTAAATCTCTGGCAGGCGGTCGTGAGACATTTTCCCCAATTGGGCCTGCCGGTGTCACATCATGCGCTTGCCTTTCTCGCCGCATATTATGGACGTGCCGCCCCTTTAAATCCCACATAACTCTTGTCTCCAATTCTGCAGACCGGTCAGGATATGATGGTCGCGGAGGTGATTATCATGTCCGAAGACCGGCAACTCGAGAAGGCCCTTTTCCGTTATCGCGTCATTGTCCCGCTTTTAGATCCGGACCTGGAACCGGCGGCGCGCTCCGATATCCGCAAGGAGATCTTGAGCCGGATGTATACCGACCCGGGCGGAAAAGCCCGGCGGGTGGCGGAGCGGACCCTGCGCCAGTACCTGCAACTTTACCGGGAAGGAGGATTTGAAGCCCTTAAACCGAAGGGGCGCAGGGACGCTTCTTCTTCACGCTGCATCCCGCGCGCGGTTCTGGAAAAAGCCGTCGCGCTGAAAAAAGAACTGCCAAACAGAAGCATCCGCCAGATCATCGAGATCCTTGTTCTTGACCCCGAATCCGGCGTCGCAGAAGGCCAAATCAGACCTTCCACACTTGCCTACCAACTCCGTCGCTTGGGAATCACCGGACGAGGTTTAACCCAAACCACCAAAGCCTTCAGACGCTTTGAAAAGGAATTGCCCAACGACCTCTGGCAGAGTGATGTAAAGCACGGTCCATACCTGCCTGACCCCATCAGTCCCGAAAAAACGCGCAAAACCTACCTGGTGGTCTTTCTGGATGACCACAGCCGTCTGGTAACCCACGCCGAGTTCTACTTTGCGGAGAACCTGGTGAATCTTCTCGACTGTTTTAAGAAGGCGCTTTTAAAATACGGCCTTCCCAGAAGTGTCTATTGTGATAACGGCATGATTTACGTCTCGCACCAGTTTGAACGAATCTGTGCGGAGTTAGGCATAAGGCATATTTCCGCCAGGCCTTACGCGCCTGAAGGCAAGGGGAAAATCGAGCGGTTCAATGAAACCCTTGATTTGGATTTCCTAAGCGAGCTTAAACTAACACCCGTCCAAACATTACCGGAACTGAACGCTTTTTTCTGGGCCTGGCTGGAGGAAGGTTACCACCACCGGGTTAACCGGAGCACCGGCTTTACTCCTGCCGTCCGCTTCGCCAAGGGAAATGCGCTTTTGCGCTTTGCCGATCCGGAAAAGATAGCCCGCACTTTTCGCTGGCAGCAACAACGCAAGGTGGACAAGACAGCCTGTTTCTCCTTTCAGGGAAACCGCTACGAGGTCTTGAAAGAATTGGTCGGGCAAAGGATCACCCTTCATTATGACCCGTTCGACCTCAGCCGGATGGAGATTTCCTGCCATGGTAAGCAGTACGGCAATGCCGTCGTGCATCAGTTAGTACGACAAGCGGATGAATGCTTATCAGAAGAGGAAAAGCGGCCAACGGTCAAAACCGGCCTCAGTTACCTACGGTTGTTGCAGGAAAAACATGAGGCCCGCATCAAGAGTGCTTTGGGCCGTATCAGATTTCAGGACATACCTCTGCCGAAGGAGGGGAAAGACAATGTTTGAAACTTTCTACGGACTCTCTGCCACACCCTTTACCAGGGTAATACCGCCAACGGATCTCTTTCGTCCGGAACAATTTCTTGAGTGTCTGGCACGGCTGAATTACCTGGTGCATACACGCGGATTCGGCCTGTTGACCGGGGAGGTGGGCGCCGGTAAAACCACCGCGGTGCGTGCCTTCAGCCACGGTCTCGACACTTCTTCGCAACACGTCCTTTATATTTCTCAATCCGGGCTAACGCCCCGTTATTTGTATCAGGAACTCTGCCTGCAAATGGGTCTTACACCGCCGTATCAGGTTGCCGATTGCCGCCGCCTGTTGCAGCACGCCTTCTGGGACGCCTACAAAAACCACAAAAAACAACCGGTGGTGATCATTGATGAGGGTCACCTGCTAAGTCCCGTCATGTTGGAGGAGATTCGCTTCTTTACTAATTACCAGATGGATGCGGCTTCGCCGATGACCCTTATCCTGGCAGGACAAACCGAACTCAAGGCGCGGCTCAAACTCCAATCCTTCGAAGCCATCACCCAGCGGATTACGCTGCGTCACCATCTGGCCGGCCTTTCACCCATGGAAACAAAGGGCTACATCGAGCATCATCTCAAGGTCGCCGGCGCGCACCGGCCGCTCTATTCTGATGAGGCGATTCAGCTCATTCATCAGTTCACGAAAGGGATCCCGCGAAAAATCAATAATCTGTGTACAGCGTGCCTTTTGGATGGTTTTCTGGAAGAGAAGTCGCTGATCGATGTTGCCACGGTGAAAAAGGCTTTGCAGGAATTCGAAGACGATTGAGGTAATTTCTTGTATGGGCGGGACTAAAGGAATCCTATGGATGCCGAGGTGCCGCCCTTTCTACCAAATCTAAGATTGAGTTACGAATTCACCGGCATTTTTATCTTAGAAGATACCGGCAATTCTATGTTGTTAACGACACCATCTTTCTACCCATGAAGGTAATCCCACCATTTGTGACCATTTCACGGACAATGCCCAACGCAAGCGTACGAGTCTCGGGTACGCTTCGTGGGGCAGAAACCCACCGCAGTCCACTCTGCTGAGCGGCTTGGACTTCGAGCAATCCCACCAGTGCTTCATTAGTCGCTTGCACAAGCGAATCTTTATCCGCTGCAGCCAAGCCACGGATCACATCAACTCCTTCACGGTCGTAGAGTTTTTGAAGTCCTCGCAAAATAAACTCTGTTGTACGGCGGTCCATATGTTTTCGGCAAGATAAAAATACAGAGAACGGCAGCCGATTTATGTAGAGAACTTGCCAGCCGAAAATAGGATATACGTTGCAGTTTAAACATTTTTAGCAAATAGCGGTGGGCCTTGACATCCACCCCGCATGTGGTTAGAAGGATACGCCGACGGGGTGGCTCCGGGGACATGAAGTGTAAACTTACACAACCCGTCGATCAGCCAATTGTACCACATGCGGGAACCCCGACTGTCAAGGCGACCTTACAACGCCTTTCAAAAGAGCCTCAGGGGCTCACCAGGCACATGAGTTTTATCTGAAAATATTTTCTGATTTCAAGGAACGGTTAAAGCGATAGAGCGATAGATTAGGCTTGACCTTTACCACTCAAGGCTTTGCGCAGGCGATAGCTTTCTCCGGTAAACGCCAAGATGTGAGCATGGTGTACTAACCGGTCGACCAGTGCCGCGGTAAGCCGGCTGTCCCCAAACACCGCAGTCCACTGCCCGAACTCCAGGTTAGAAGTAACAATTACGCTGCAACGTTCATAGCAGTCGGCAATTACGTTGAAAAGCAACTCTGCTCCATCCCGGTGCAGGGGGACGAAACCCACTTCGTCCAGGATCAAAAGCTCGCACTGATGTAACTCGCGCATGTACCGGCCCAAGACGCTGTTTTTGTGCTTCTCCAGAAGCATATTTACCAGGTCGACCGCCCGGAAGAAGCGTACATTGGCGCCCTGCATGCAGGCCTTAACACCAAGGGCCGTAGCCAGGTGGGTTTTCCCCGTACCCACTGCACCCAGCATCAGCACATTCTCCCGTTTTTCTAAAAAGACCAGATCGGTTAGGGCGGCGATGCTGATTGATTCCGGTAGCGTGACTGTTTGAAAATCAAAGCTCTCCAGGGTCTTAATGTTAACAAAAGCGGCCTTTTTCAAAAGTTTCTTGATCCGGTTATCCCGGCGCATTTCAAGTTCTGCGCCAAGTACCGCGGTAAGGTACTGTTCCCGATTTTTAAATTCGATCTGCTCATAAATTCGGGGGACAGCACCCAATTTTAGTTCTCTACAGTGGTCTCTAAGCGAACTTAAGGTCATCGGGGCCACCTCCGTTCCTAAGCAAGCGGTCATAAACGCTAATGTCAGGTGTATAGCCCACAATGCAGGCCGGGGTGTATTGATCGGGTATCTCTTCCGGCGCGTTCCCGTGGGTTTGGCGATACAGAAGGTGGCGAACACTCCCCGCATCATGTTCTATACCGTCTCCGGTAGCGGCTTCTACAGCGGCATTAACTTGGTCGATTGTGTATCCAAGCCGGAGTAGTTCGCTAACCAGTTCGATACGTTGCCGGCGAAGGCTTCCCTCACGGTTTAAGAAAAACTCCTTCAAAGCTGAAGGCAAGTACTTTAGATATGAAGAATACTCCAGT
>JBFMGN010000265.1:0-5246 GCA_040752435.1 Spirochaetota bacterium | reverse complement strand
CGGCGTTGTTCATTCTGTTTCGGTTCTTTCTCCGGTATCCACTCTGGAAGAAGCTGGGAAGGAAGATCTCCGAAATAAGCCTTAATAAGGGAAAGGGTATGTTCCGGGTTTATGTCCCCGACTATCACCATAACCGAATTACCGGGAGCATAATGAATACGAAAAAACTCAGCGGCTTTCTTAGTGGTCATCCCTTCAATATCAGCCTCATACCCCAGAATGGGCCGTCCATAGGGATTGCGGCGAAAAGCAGTTGAAAGAAAGGTTTCGAACAGCTTTCCCTGGGGATCGGTATCCACCCGCATCCGCCTTTCCTCAGCCACTGCGTTCCGTTCTATATAAAATTCACGAAAAACATGATTTTTCAGCCTGTCTGACTCCAGAAAAGTCCACAATTCAAGCTTATTGGCAGGCAGCTCTATAGTATATATGGTGTAATCATTCGAGGTGCCGGCATTGAAACCGACTCCTCCGTGCCGGGTATAGAGAGACTCGTATTCCCCGCGAATAAAAAAAGCCTTTTGCTCCTCCTGTTTTGTATTGAGTTTCTTTTCAAGTTCCGCAATCCGGTTCGCATCTGAGTTTTCCTTTTTTGCTTTTTCGGCTGCGATCTCTTCAACCAGCCGTTCAATTTCCTCCAGGATCGGTTTTTCCTGCTGATAATTCCTTGTCCCGATTGTTTTGGTACCTTTAAATAGCATATGCTCCAGCATGTGGGCTATGCCGTAGGAACCCTCGGTTTCATCGACACTGCCGGCCTTGAAAAGTATGTAAGCGGCCACCGTCGGGGATGCATGGCGTTCCATCATTAGAACCTTAAGACCATTATCCAGGATACCTTCAATTACACGGTCCTTCAACTCCTGGCCATTCACGAGCCATGGACATAGTAACAGCAGCCAGAAGACAACCCATTTTCGGAAATATTTTTTCACCAAACGCCTCCTTAAGTTAATTATACTGATTAATACATTACTCTGGAAAATGATATCTCCATGACATTGTAATTATATCGCAATATACTATTCCACTGCAATTACTTCGCTTTAGCGAGCTGGACTGTATTATATCTTCGCATTCTGCGAAAGTTTTTAAAGGTATAGCATATTGCGAAGATTTTCGATAAAGTACAGCGCTTACGCGCTTTGCTTCGAACGGAATAATATTGTATGTCCTCATCGTAGAACGATGAGGACAGGCGAAGTCCATTGCGGTGCAGGCCGCAATGGGTATAAAAAGGAAAGAATACCGCGGCTTTCTGGTGCGTGGGTAAAAATCGGACCTTGTCCCCCAACCCCCTTTCTGATATCCTTTCAGTATGGCACGTATCCACGATTCCCGGTACAAATGGCTTTTTTCTCACCCCCTGTTCATACGACGTTTGCTTGAATCCTTTGTCCATGAGGACTTCGTGCAACACCTGGACTTTAACTCGCTCCTGCGCCTGGACAAGAGCTTCGTCACCGAGGAATTCAAGGAAAAGGAATCGGACATCATTTACCGCATCGCCTTCCATGATAAACCCCTGTACATTTTTCTGCTCATCGAATTCCAATCCACGGTCGACAAGGCCATGCCGCTTCGCTTCCTACGTTACGTTACCGAGTTCTATCAATCCTTCCATGGCGAAACGGAAACCGAAAAGCTCCCGGCTGTGTTTCCGCTGCTATTGTATAACGGCGATGCCATATGGACAACGCCGAAGAATATCAGCGAGATCATCGAACCGTCGATACCGGGAAAGTATATTCCCGCTTTTCAGTATTATGCAATTCTTGAGAACGAGATTTCGAAAGAGACATTGCTGAAAATCAGGAATGCGGTGTCCGCAGTGTTTTTAGTGGAGAACTCGTCACCCGAAGAACTGGAGCGGGAGTTGGATACGTTGGTTGAGATTATCCGGGATGAAGACATGGAAGCGGTGAAAATGCTTACTGCGTGGGTGAATAATTTCCTGGCGAAGGAAAGTGAAGAAAGGCGGGAAATGATTATCGAAAATATATCGTCGGTAGTGGAGGTAAAGACAATGTTTGCCACGAAGCTCAAAGAATATGAAAAGAAGTTGCTGGCCCGTGGAAAAGAAGAAGGTAAACGTGAAGGTAAACGTGAAGGTAAACGTGAAGGTAAGTTTGAAACTGCAAAAAACATGCTCGAATTGGGAGTATCTGTAGATATCATAGAAAAATCAACCGGGCTTGCCCGGGAAGAGATCGAAAAACTACGCTGATTCCGGTCCAACCGTTAGTACATGTCTATTGTTCCTCAGCCGTCCTCACGGGGTGGAAACCAAGCTCGTCGATGATGAGTAAATCGGCGGTGTAGTTGTCCCGAAAGGCAATGCGGCAGAAGTTCGCGTTGATGTACCAGATGCCGACCGATCTCACCCGACGCATGCCCGAAGACCTCCCCACCGGGTCGGTCTGCATACTGGAGCCGTAATCCCCGTACCAGTCGTAAGTGTATTTCGTCAAGCGAAAATACCCATTAATGGCAGTGAGTAACCGATTATATCACGCATCGGCGGACAAAACAGAAGAGAGGCGGTACAGGAGCTGGAAGATGAATATAAAGGCGATGTTTGGACAAAAATCAAATAAAGGTGCCGGGAGAGGGTTCGAACCTCTCTGCATTCCAGACCGTTACCAGCAAGGCCCTGCTCCTATTCGGGTCCTTGGCACCGTCAAACATAATATACCGCCTTCGTGGAGAAAGGCAATAGGTGAGGGATCGCTTCTTCCGGATAGGGTTAGAGCGAATCGGGGCTCTCCAGACGCTATCAGGTGAAAATTCCACTCAAGAAAATCGGCCTTATTTAAGTATCCGTACTTAGGCGGAAGCCTTGGGTCGCTGCAAAGCGCTGAGCAACACCGCCGCGAGAATGATCAGGCCGCGGGCAACGTCTTGCATGTAGGGATTCACGCCGAGCAACACCATGCCATTGCCCAGAAGGCCGATGAACAAGACCCCTAAAAGAGTACCGACCATACTGCCCTCACCCCCAAACAGGCTGGTGCCTCCGATGATGACTGCGGAAATAACATCGAACTCCCAGCCTACACCCACCCCGGCGTAGCCGGAGGACAGGCGGGCAGTGAGCAGCACACCGCTTAAGGCGGACAGGAACCCCGTTACCGCGAAAATGATCCTTCGTATACGGTTGATCGGAATACTCGAAAGGCGGGCGGCTTCAGCGTTACCGCCGACGGCGTATACCGAGCGGCCGAAAACCGTCCTGGAACTGATGAAGCCGAAGATCCCCATTGTGGCCAGGAAGATGATCGCCGGTACAGGGACACCCAGCACGTAGCCACCGCCGAGGTACTCAAAGCGCGGGTCTGTGATGGGGATCGGAAAAGCATTAGTGAGGACAAATGCCATCCCGCGCAGCGACAGCATCAGCGCGATGGTGACGATCAGCGATGGGATGTCCCAGCGTACGCGGATGCTGCCGGCCGCCAGTCCTACTAGAATGGCCTCAAGCAGGCAGACGATGATCGCCAGCCACAGCGGCCAGCCCAGTTTGACACTTAAGACCCCCACGAGGGAGGAAGTCAGAGCCACAACTGAGCCCACACTTAAATCAACCTCGCCGGCAATCAGAGCCATGGTCATTCCGCAGGCAATGATACCGACGAAGGAGACCTGACGTAAAACATTCAGCAGGTTGCGCACGGTTAAAAAATTCGGCGCTGTCGCCGAAAGAATCACAAACAGCAACAGGAGGGCGGCCAGCAGGCCCGACCGGCCCAGAAACTTCCGCATTCTTTGTGTCTGGCTCTCCTTGCGCGAAATAGTCGTAGTCTCGATTGGTCTCATCTTCTTAAGTCCTCATTGTTCTTTCCCTTGGCCCATGGCAAGCGCCAGCAACTGTTCCAGGTTGGCCGACGCTCGCGGCACTTCGGCCACAATACGGCCGCGGTTCAATACCAGGATGCGATCCGACACCTCCATCACTTCCTCAAGCTCGGAGGAGACAAAAACCACACTTATGCCCTGCGCCGCAAGCTTCCGCACCAACCCGTAGACCTGCTCTTTCGCTTCAATGTCGATGCCCCGCGTCGGTTCATCCATCAGCAGGATCTTGACCTCGGAGTTCAGCCATTTTCCGATGACCAACTTCTGCTGATTGCCCCCGCTTAAGGATCTTGCCCGCACATTGATACCGGGCGTGCGGATCGAAAGGGCCTCCACCATCTTCGTCGCCAGTACCCGCTCGATTGGAGGCGAAATCACCTGGCTGCGGCTTATACGCTCCAGACACGACAGAGTAAGGTTGTGACAAACGCTTAAGCACGGCACCAGTCCCTGGCCCTTGCGATCCTCCGGCGTGAGCCCGACCTTAAGCCTCTTCATCACCAGCGGGGTGGGGCGAAAGATCCTTCGGCCGGTTACGCTGACATTGCCGCCGTCCAGCGGATCCAGTCCGAAGACGGCCCGCAACAACTCTGTCCGGCCGGAGCCTAAAAGCCCGGCAATTCCAAGTACCTCGCCGGCGTAGAGGTCGAAGGAGACGCCGTGGAGATATCCCTTACGCTCGAGGCTGCGCACGGAAAGCCTCACTTCATTTCCAACCTCGCAGTGGCTTAAATCACTCCTCTTCCATTCACTGCCGATCATCATGCGGGCGATTTGCTCCGGAGAGGCCGCGCGCATTGAAATAGTTCCGACCAGCCGTCCGTCCCGCAGGACGGTGAGGCTGTCGGCGACGCGCGGCAGTTCCTGCAACCGGTGCGACACATAGACCACGGCCACTCCCTTTTCAGCCAGGCGTCTGACAAGCGCCAGCAGGGCGTCCACTTCGTGGGCGGGCAGAGAGCTGGTGGGTTCATCCAGAATCAGGACCTTGGGTTGAAAGGCAACCGCCTTCGCGATCTCCACCATCTGCCGCTCGGGCACGCTTAAGCGCCGCACTATCTCCTGCGGATTAAGGTTCACCCCCATCCTGTCCAGCGCGGCACGGGCAACCCTGGCCGTTTCTTTTCGGTCAATCACTTGTATACCGATTCGCTTTTTACGCGCCCAGCGGCCGAGCAGAACGTTCTCGGCCACGGTCAGCCCCATGACGAGGCTCATCTCCTGGTAGACAGTGGCGATACCGGCGCCGAAGGCGTCGGCCGGACTTTTAATTTGAGCCGGCCGGCCGTCAATATAAATGCTCCCGCTGTCCGGGTGAGTGGCCCCGCTTAGGACTTTGACGAGGGTGGACTTCCCGGCGCCGTTCTTCCCAACCAGCGCCCGTACCTCGC
>JBFMGN010000264.1:0-5251 GCA_040752435.1 Spirochaetota bacterium | reverse complement strand
TTACTGGCCGGCAATGGTACTGATCTGGTCGGAATAGCCGCGGACAAGCTCAATGTCAGCCGGATGAACCATTCCTGCAAGCTGGGCACTTATGCCTTCAAAGGTCGACTGGATAACGTCTTTCATATCGGGATTGGCCTTAATCTGGTTTTCAACCTCGGCCTCGAGCATGACGACGGTGTACGCCGACATAATGACTACCGTTTTCGGGAAAAACTCCGCTCCCCACCCGTATTTCCGTAAAATGGCGAGCACCCTTTGATCCGTCATTATGGCTTCGGGAAAAGTGAAAGGGTTTTCTTCGTCTGTTTCGAAATCAAGACCGAGTTTTTCCAGTTCATCACCAATAGGTTGAAAGGTTTGAATAAATCGTTTCAAATCGGAATCATTGAGCTGTTTTTGAACCTCCTGGGCCGATAATGGCCATTGTATCAGGAATAACAAAAAGGGCACTAAAACCATGGCCGTAGCCAGCATTTTTTTCATCGTATCGCCTCCCTGCGGTACTCTACGTTTATAGTCGAAGACTTAAGCATCTTCGATCTTCGACCGCAATGGAAGTATATTCTTTTTCACACTTAAGTCAACAAAAATAAATGATTGAAAGAAATGAAATCTGTTTTTATGCTATAATAAGGGTCATGGAAAGAGAATAAGTTGGAGGCAACAGGTGAAGAAAATATTGTTGATAGATGAATCATCCTTATTCAGGGATTATCTGGCAAAAAAGCTTGAAGAAAAGAAATTTGAAGTCATACAGGGGAAAAATGGTCTCGATGGATTGATAAAAATGCGGAATGATCTTCCTGATCTTATAATAATGGATTATTTTCTTTCGAGAAAAAGCAGTGTCGAGATCCTGGAGGAGAAAAAAAAGAACCCGAATACGATAAAAATTCCGGTGATAATGGTTTCTTCCAGGATAGATTCCGAGAAAATACGGGAAATAGCCAGTTTTAATATTAAAAAGTTCTTTTCAAAGCCTATTAAACTGGATGCCCTTCTTAAAACCGTTTCGGAAATCTTAAACGTAGTTCTTGAGATTGACACAACCCCGTGTATTATAGAAGCCCACTTCAACGATGAAATCCTGTTTATCGAAATTGCCCGGGGATTAAACCTGGAGAAAATAGAACTTTTGAAGTATAAAATTACAGAGCTCTTGTCCCTCTATCAAATACTGGTGCCTAAAGTTCTCATCATGCTGTCCAATATCGAATTCTCCAGAGACGATACCGGGAAATTAAGGTTCTTACTTAATACGATAATTGATAATGCCCAGACAAAACCGAAGTACGTAAAAATATTGACAAATTCGGAATTTGTAAAAAGTTTTGTATCCGGCGAGAAAGGGCTTACCGATATCGGGGTGACCGGCAATTTAGGCGATGCCATGGATGATCTTATCGGCATTAAACCCGATATCATCGCCCACGACGAAGTAGTTCGGGATAAATTCTTAAAAACTTCGGCGCCGAAAAAAGATGGGGAAGAGACGATCCAGCTCCGTTTCGAGGCTGAAAAAGAAGAACTTTCTAAAACTGGATTTGAAAAGCTGGGTAAGGAAATAACCCTTGGTATTGTGGATGATGATATCGTGATTCAGGAATTGGTACAAACGGTTTTTTCAGATACAGGCTGGAAGATAAAGGTTTATGGAAACGGTAAAGTCTTTGTGGATGACCTGCCTGGCAATGATTTTGATATCGTTTTCCTTGACCTGATGATGCCGGAGATGAACGGTTTTCAGGTGCTTCAGTATTTAAAGGAGAGAAACATAAACCTGCAAATCATTGTCTTTTCCGCCCTGTCCAGGAAGGAAACGGTCGTAAAAGCGGTAAGTTTCGGGATCCACAGCTATTTGATAAAACCATTAAAACCGGAAAAACTGTTGCAGAAGGCTGCGGAAGTTCTTAATATGAATTTTTAAGTGTCGGATATTTTTAGTAATGTATAAAAAAGATGTGCAGGCGGATGCCTTAGGGAGATAGAATCTGTTGGATGTTAATGACAGCTTATTTAAAGTAATATTTGAATATTCTCCGGTCGGGATGGTTGTGCTCGGCAAAGAGGGGAACTTCATTTACAGTAATGCAGCCTTCAGGGGGATGCTGGCCTTAAACCATGAAGACTTGGCCGCTGCCACCTTTAAGCAGTATCTGGAGCCTAACGATATTGAAGAATTTGAGGAACAGTTCAAGTCCCTGATTAAAAGAGAAAAGAAGCATTTTAAGCATGAGGCGAGGTATCTTACAAAAGACGGGAAGACTGGATGGTGGTCTTTGAATCTGGCCACCGAATACGACCCGGTCCTTAAAAAATGGTTTATTATCGCCATTATCGACGATAAAACCCTGGAAAAAGAGGGGCATGAAAAACTTCGAATCGCAAAAGAGTTCGCGGAAAGAACGACAAGAATCAAATCCGATTTTCTTGCGAATATGAGCCATGAAATTCGCACCCCAATCCACACGATCATTGGCATGAACGAGCTCCTGCTCGAGACAAAACTGGATGTTGAACAGCAGGAATATGCCGAACAGGTTCGTTTTTCGGCGGATGTTCTATTAAGCTTGATAAACGATATCCTCGATTTTTCGAAAATTGAAGCCGGTAAGTTAAACCTCGAGACGATTGATTTTGATTTATTCAAGATGACGGAAGACGCCATCGATCTCGTTTCGCTGGAGGCACATAAAAAGGGACTGGAAGTAGTGCTTTTTATCTCATCCGATGTCCCCCATTTTGTACGCGGGGATCCCGTCCGGCTGCGCCAGGTGATCATCAACCTTTTTAATAATTCCGTTAAATTTACAGGCCGGGGCGAAATCGTGGTCACAGCCCGGAGGGTTGAAGATACCCCGGAATTTGCAAAACTGATATTTACCGTAAAAGATACCGGTATCGGTATTCCGAAGGATAAGGTTACCAGACTGTTCCAGGCGTTTTCCCAGGTGGATACATCGACTACGAGGAAGTTCGGCGGCACCGGTTTAGGCCTCTCGATCTCCAAGAATCTGGCGCAGATGATGAAAGGTGAAATCGGCGTTGAAAGCGAGTATGGCAAAGGCTCTTCTTTCTGGTTTACCACCTGCCTCGAGAAACAGACGGTTGAAAGCGGCACCGGTCTAGTTTCGGACTGGATGAAACCGGATGAAGCTTTTGTTGATACAAGGGTTCTCATGGTTGATGATAATATGACCGCGCGGTCGTATATAAAGAGCTATCTGGAGGAATGGCATTGCAAGGTTGATGAAGCGGAGAATGGACGCCAGGCTCTTGAAATGCTCCGAAAGGAGGCAGCCTCAGGGAAGGGATTTACCTTATGTACCATCGACCTTGTTATGCCCGGTATGGATGGATGGCAGCTTGCCAGTGAAATAAACGCGGATAAAACTATCAATTCCACCAGGCTTATCTTATTCAGTCCCACCGGAAAAAGCGGTGATGAAGCTAAGATGAAACTGTTAGGGTGGTTCGATGCCTATCTTAGCAAACCGGTAAAAAAAAGCGAACTTTTTGAATGTTTATTCAGAATTCTCCACAGTGAGGCTGACCTTGAAGCGGTTGAAGAGTTGGCAAACGGGGCCGAAGAAAAGGAAGAAAAATCAAAGACCACAGAGGGTGGACTGATTCTTATAGCCGAAGATCATGAAGTTAATCAGCAGTTATTCAGGACAATTTTAGAGAGTCTCGGGTATGAAGTTCGGGTCGCTGGTAACGGAATAGAGGCGGTGAATGCCGTTGAAAAAGAGAAATTCGATTTAATATTTATGGACGTACAGATGCCGGAGATGAACGGGTACGAAGCTGCCCAGAAAATTCGGACAAAGGGTGTTACTACGCCGATCATTGCCGCGACGGCCAGCGCCATAAAGAGCGAAATGGACAAGTGCCTGGAAGTCGGAATGAACGATTTCCTTATCAAACCTTTTAAGAAAAAGGATGTTCTTACCCTTCTGGATAAGTGGATGAAGGATGACGGAACACCACGGCCCGGGGAGGTGGTAAAAAAGGAACAGGCTGCGGAGGATTTATATATATTCGATTTGGAGAAAGCTGTTGAAACCTTTATGGGTAAAAAGGATGTAGTGCTTAAGGTCTTAAAAGCCTTCGTTGAAAAAGTTGAAAACCAGATTCCTGTAATTGCAGAGGCTGTTTTACTTGGAGACATGGAGAAGGTGCGAAGGGAAGCCCATTCGATAAAAGGCGGCGCCTGGAATCTGGAAGTAAAAAAGTTGGGTGATAAGGCGGCCGAACTGGAATCCGCCGGAAGGGAAAACAGACCCCGGGATGCAACCCGTTTGTTTGAAGAATTAAAAACGAGCTTTGAAGAATTTTTGCAATATATAAAAAATATTGAATGCTTAGTGTAAAGATTAATCACCAATAATCTTTACGAGGACCCGTTTTTGCCTTCGCCCATCAAACTCCCCGTAAAAAATCTGCTCCCACGGCCCACAGTGAAGCTGTCCGCCTGTTATGGCAACTACAACCTCCCTGCCCATAATCGAGCGTTTCATATGAGCATCGGCATTATCCTCACCCCGGTTGTGGTCATATTGGGAGACCGGCTCATGGGGTGCCAGCTTTTCTAACCACCGGTCGAAATCCCGGTGAAGCCCGGACTCGTCATCGTTGATAAATACGCTGGCAGTGATATGCATGGCATTTACTAAGCACAGTCCTTCTTGTACCCGGCTTTCCCTTACCAGGGCTTCAATCTCCGGGGTTATATTGATAAATTCCCTCCGTTTGGCGGTATTAAACCATAACTCTTTTGTAAGAACCTTCATCCTTCCTCCGTGGTGCTTAAATTTTCATCGGTTTCGGGCTGTGGGGGTAACCCTGAACGTATAATTTTTTCCAGTGTTTCCGGTAGTTGTTTTTTCTCCGCCTCGGTCAGATTCTTTACATCTATCGGGGGGTGAATTACCAGTCTAAGCTTTCCGGGGGTAATGCGGTTATGCTCCTCAAGAACTTTGTAAGTGCCGCTCACCGATAAGGGCACTATGAGTGCCTCCGATTGAAGGGCCAGCTTGATGCTTCCCTTTTTAAAACAGCCCATACCTCTATTTCTGCTTCTGGTTCCCTCCGGGAAAATAAGCATGGGATATCCCTTTCGAATTAAGGTGATGCCTTTTTCAATAGCCGCATGCCCTTTTTTTATATTCCGCCGGTCAAGAAAGATACAGTGCATGGCCTTCATCCAAAGGTTAATTATAGGTATAAACATTACCACTTTCTTTGC
>JBFMGN010000263.1:2073-5256 GCA_040752435.1 Spirochaetota bacterium | reverse complement strand
TACGGGGCGACTGTCAATGCAATCTGTCCGGGAAATACTCTGACGGAGATGGTTAAAAGCGTGGCTATTACAGTCGGCGCCCGCGACGGGATGACCGGCCAGGAGTGGCTTGCTATGCGGGCCAATGATTGCCCGATGAAAAGATTGGCCGAACCCTGGGAAATGGCAGGGGTGATTGCATTTCTTGCTTCTGCCGATTCACGCTACCTGACAGGTCAATCCATCGAGGTGGATGGCGGCATGATATTAACCTGATATCCATGGAATTTACTTAAAAAAATATTGACAGATTTAAAATTATCTTGTAATATAGTAATCTATACATCTATATGTATTTAAATCTATAAAACTATCAAGAAGAGAAAATGAAACAGAAAAGAGGCTTGATCGTGTTGCTGTTGACGATCTTCATGGCCGGTACACTTTTTGCCGGTGGACAATCGGAGCAGCCGGCTAAAGGGGCACCAGGTGCGTTGATGTAATTATTGCGATTGGTGATGCCTGTGATTTTGGAGCAATTAAGGCAGCCGAAGAAAAAGGCGCATATGTAATCGGCTGGGTTGGGGATTTTAACAGTCTTTCTCCGATGGTAGTTATTTGCTCGGGGGTCCAGAGTGTCCCTATGCTTATAACCAGCCAGGGAGAAGCTGTAAACGCAGGAACATGGAAAGCGGAACATAAGGAATTCGGTGTTAAAGATGGTTATCAGTTTATGGGTACCTGGTCGCCGGTTGTTTCAGAAGAATTGAAAAAAGAGATCCTGGCTGACCAGGAAAAAATCATTAAAGGCGAGCTCGTAATTAATTTCCCCGCCGAATAAGAAGGTTTCTGGGAAAAAGGATGGTCAGGAGGTTAAAGCTCTTGACCATCCTTTTTTATGAGGAAGGTTCTAAGGCTGTCCGATTTGTTATCTGGCGTGGAGACGGCATGAAAAATAGGATTTTTTATAAAAGGAGACGGTTATGCAACTGCACTATAGAGAGATTTTTCTTGATGAGAAAAGAATGGCCGTAAAGCTGCCGTTTGCCGAGTCTCTGCAGGACTTTCACCCCCACGGCTGTTTCCCCCTGGTAGAGGACCCGAAACAGACAGGTCGTACAGTTATTATCGGCATGTTTGTTTTAAGACCGGCACATACCACCTGGAAAGAGCCGATTATAAAAAGCGACGGCAGTTGCTCCGTCTATGATGTGAAGGACTGGGTGTACAATATTAATACAATCAGTGGCGGCGGTATTATAGCCAATGGCAACATAATGGACGGCTGTCGCCTTGGCATGCAATACGCTATAACCGATGCTGTCATTATTGGAAGCAGCACTGTTTTAAACGATGGTATTCCCAGGCCGGATGGTTCACCGGGCTATAGGTGGTTACCCTGCATTTGTACTGAGTGGCCCCATCTTAAACAGGCTGATCCCCGGATGATGGAGCGCTTTTTGGCACAGCGCCGTCTTCTTCAGAATATTGGCTATGCTTCCCCGCGTACCTATCCGGCTCAGATTGTTGTTACCCGGAGTGGAAAAGCGACCGACCCTGATCTGCTTAAGGCCAGTATATTTCATGAGCATCTTCCGGACGGTAAGCCGATCGAGGCTTACATTGTTACCAGCAGGCAGGGAGCAGAGTTGCTTCGAGCCCGGGCATCAAAGTTCGGCCTGGGCGACCGCATTGAGGAAATGCTCATCATACTCTCACCTCCGGGTGAGCCCGGGAATATTGATCTTAAGCTTCTGCCGGAAAAGTTATACAACGAATACAATATAATTATGGCAAATCATGACGGCGGTGCAAAAGTGCTTAAGGCGTTTTGTGCTGTCGGAATTGTACCGCAATTCAATTTTACTTTTGCCCGCACCCCCTCGCTCTATGATGTAGTGGCAACTACAGATATACTGGATGAAGCCCGCCGTAGACGAATTTTAACCAATTTTCACAACCTTGTTCTCAATTTTTTTAGTACGGCCGACGGCACTATGCCGAGGGAATTTGCCATTGTCCAGGTACTGGTTGATGGGCCGGATGAGGCGGCCATCCTTGTTCTTGATACCAGAAAAATCATCACCTTCTAGGAGGAGAGAATGACAAAAGCCTTCAAGATGCCCTTCCCGGCGGATAAAATAAAACTTAAGCGCATCTATGAAAGTGAGGAATTAGCGGCCTTTACGAAGGAGTTCGTCACCTGCCCCAAGGTTGAACAGGTATACGGCCGATTCAGCTTTCCTGAGCTGCCGGTGGATAGAGTTTACACCTATGGTTCATTTGTTGTCTCGATTGACGGAAGAATCGCGTTTCCTGAATCGCCTGACGGTACCATGATTGCCAGAAAAAATTTTATTGACTCCGACGGCGGCTTATGTGATTACTGGATATTAAACCTGCTCAGAGCCTTAAGCGATGCCGTACTTATGGGCAGCCTGACAATTCAACGTGAACCGGAGCTTACAGGGCACATACACGATCAGGAGCTTGAGGAGCAGCGTATCCGGGGCGGAAAGCCGGCGGTTCCTCTGCATGTAATTGTTACCCGGAGCGGGCGAAACCTTCCATTCCGGCACCGCATCATAACTTCGCCTGATATACCGACGCTCATAGCAACCTCTCCACGCGGCAAGGAAACCATTAAAGGTCATCTGAAGTTAGCGCACCAGGATCTAGGCGCCTTTACTACTGTAGAAGAAATAACACTTGAAAAATTGGCCGGTTTTGATGCACCTCTAGGTATTATTGCCACCGGAAGCGGGGAGCAACTGAATAGCAAAGCGCTGCTTAAGGCCCTCAAACTATTGGGCATGAATATGCTTTTGATAGAAAGCCCTACGTTTCTCATGGCGCTTATGGAGGAAGCCTTGCTGGATGAACTCTATCTGAATACATCTTCCATCTTTATTGGTGGAAAAGCGCCTGCCATTGGTGAGCGCGCCCCTGCCTTCAGCCTGAGTCAACATCCACATGCCCAGGTCCTTACTATCCACAGCCACAGCGATTACTTCTTCTATACCCGTTACCGCATGCGATATAAAGCTTAAGCGGGAGAGCAAGAGCATTGTAAAATATAGTTTAACATATGGTCATCATTTAGTTTTTTAGGAAGGAAATTCCTGGTTATGTAAAATAAAACTTTACAACAGAAGGAATCATGTGTTATAATACTTTACAATCCGATGGCTTTAAACGATGAAC
>JBFMGN010000263.1:0-2063 GCA_040752435.1 Spirochaetota bacterium | reverse complement strand
GCCGTTTTTTAAAGCGCCGTAAGGCAATATAAATTGTCAGTCTCTGCTTTACCCAATCCAGGAGGAGGACGAAATCTTGGCGGATTTGAAAGCTTTGATGGATTTTACGAATAGTAAAAAGGAAAACCTTGTTCGATTCCTCTGTGATCTGATAGATGATATGCTTAAAGCTGCTCAGTTCTATGCCTGGCTGCCGGTTTCGCTTCAGAGGCGGGGGAGGGGATAAACAGGCAGCGTTTCAAATGATGGAGGATTTTAGTTGAGGGCGGTTCTTTTAGGCCAATACCTTCTGCCCGGTGGAAAGAGGGTTGAAGCCGGATGGGGTGTTGTTATCAACAACGATAAGATCGAAGCCATCGGAGAAAATACTGTATTAAGGCAGAAATACGGCGCGTATAAAGTCCTGGATTTTAAAGATAAAATTATCTGCCCGGGCTTTGTCAATACGCATATGCACGCATACGGGGTTTTGTCCCATGGCATTACGCCGCCGCCCGGCATTGACAGTTTTGAGAGCTTTCTCAATGACTTCTGGTGGCCCCGGATTGAGAACCGGATCGATCACAGAATGATCGACATCGCCAGTCGTATTTCTGCCTGGGAGTTACTGGAAAGCGGTGTTACTACTTTCTGCGACGTGCTGGAGGCTCCCAATGCCATTCCGGGAGCGCTTAAAGTAGAAGCTCGAGCCTTAGAGGAGATAGGAATCAGGGCTGTGCTCTCTTTTGAAGCGTGTGAACGGTTAAGCCGGGAGAATGGTCTGGCCGGATTGGAAGAGAACCGGTCGTTTTACCTTTCTTTTAAGTCCCATCCCACGCTTTCAGGCATGATGTGCATTCATACCACTTTTACCTGCTCCCGAGAGTTTTTAAGCCGAGCCGTTGAAACAGCCCGCCAAATCGGGTCGGGTATTCAGCTACATCTCTCGGAAAGCGTCTATGAGCCAAACCGGTGTCTGGAAAAGTACGGCAAGCTGCCGGTGGAGTTATACGAAGAGCTTGGGTTATTGGGCAATGATGTTCTGGCTTCCCAGGGTGTTCAACTGCAGAGCCGGGAATTGGAGCTTCTTGAAAATCATGGTGTGAACCTCGCTCATGTTCCTTTGAGCAACTGTGAGGTTGGCGGCGGAATCGCCCCGGTTCCGGACATGCTTGAGAGGGGCATTAATGTAGGTCTGGGCACAGACGGATATATAAATAATTTTTTTGAGGTGATGCGGGGGGCGTTTTTGATTCACAAGGCCAACCGTAAAAATCCGGCGATTATGCCTGCCGAGGTTGTCTTCAGCCTGGCTACGGAGAATGGCGGCCGGGCGCTTAACCAGGAAATCGGTGTTTTGTACGCCGGCGCTGAGGCGGACCTGATTACTATCGATGCGGATGTGCCCACACCCATCAATAAAAACAATATTTTTGACCAGCTTATCCTGTACCGGAATCCGGAGCATGTAAAAGAAGTCTTTGTGGGCGGGAGAATGGTAAAAGAAAACGGCCGGCTGCTTGGGGTGAACTTGCACGATATTAAGGAACAGGTCAGGCTGGAAGCTGCCCGTTTATGGCGGGAGGAGTCATGAAAGTTGATTTAACGACTGAGTTGTTCGGCCTCCCCCTGAAGAGCCCCCTGATACTCGGATCAGGACCTTTGAGTTACGGTGCAGCCGGCCTGATCAGGGCCTACGAGGCCGGCGCCGGGGCGGTAGTTACCAAAACTATTCGTGACCGGGCGGCTGACAATCCTTATCCACATATGGTAATTTCCGGCCGCGATACTCTGATAAACGCAGAGAAATGGGCCGATATATCCGCCGCCAGGTGGGTTGAGGAAGAAATTCCAAAATCGAAAGAAGCCGGGGTAACTGTAATCGCCAGTCTCGGGCATACACCGGCAGAGGTGGGGAAATGGGTGAAAGCGGCGGATAGGGCCGGAGCGGATATAATTGAGCTGGTCTCTTACCAGTCCGAAGCGATCCTGCCGATGGTCATGAAAGCCAAAGAGCTTACCGGAAAACCGGTTATCGCTAAACTGAGTCCCAACTGGCCGGACCCGGTTAAAACCGCCTTACA
>JBFMGN010000262.1:0-5300 GCA_040752435.1 Spirochaetota bacterium | reverse complement strand
GGGGGATAGATATTTTTCTTATTCCCGAAGCTGAAAGAAACTCATATTTGGCCGGCCGGATTTCTTATGAAACCGGGAAACGGGCCGTCATTGGGTATCCGGAATTGCTTGAAAAACTTGTGATCTTAAGGAACGACCTGGATGATGAAGCTATCGAAATTGTCAAATACTACGTTCTCCAGAAAACAGAAACCGAGGCGGAAATAAAAATTCTATTCGATACTCTGGAAGGTGCTAACCTGGTATTTCATATATACGGGTTAAAGGCGGGTGAGATCGGTATTTCCAGAATAACGCGGGCATTTTACGACAAAGTGATATCAGTTCTGGCAGACAAACGGAAGGAAGAACCTTTCGATGAGATACTCCATCCACCCTATATCTCAATCCGGAAAATTTAGCAAGGGGAACCGCCGCGTTGAAAAAAAGAAAACTATCTTTCCTCTTATTCTTACATCTCTTTCTGCTGATCTTCTTAAGGGGCGCATACCCATCCGATTACAGGATCACCATTAATACCGGGCACAACGGCGCTGTCAATTCCCTCGCCTTTCATAAACTTTATAATCTTCTGTTTTCCGGGGGGGAAGACGGCACTGTTCGGGCCTGGAATCCTGAAAACGGAGAACTGGTATACCAGCTCCAGGTCTCTCATCTGCCTTTAAGGCGGATCGCCTTGAATCCGGTCCTTCCCCAGGTGGCAGTGATTGTTAAATGGGACATAAGCACATACCATCTAAGCGTATGGGATTGGAAACAGAGAAAGAAGGTCTTTAGCCGGGTTTTGCGCGAGCTCCCGCTCTACATCGATTATTCTCCCCAGGGAAGTTTTATCGTGTACAGCAACACCCAACAGGAAGCCCTGAAATTCCTCGACAGCCGGACGGGGAACTCCCTTCCGTATTTTGAGGATCTTAAGGAGACTATCATCTCCAGTGTAATTGTTTCCTCCAGTGAACGTACGATAATGACGTACAGCCCGTCCGGCTCGCTGCAGTACTGGGATGTTAAAAGCGGCAAACCCAAATCACCGGAGGCTATTGCTACAGCCAAAGGGTTGACTTCCTTAAGTTACACTCATGATTTCAGGTACATGGCAGGTACAAACGGAAGCGAACTGGTAGTCGTGGAGTTGACCACCGGCAGCATTGCCGCGTCCTACAGTTTTAAAAATATCAATATGGTCGCAGTAAACCCGTTGAATGACTCGATTGTCTGCCATGCGTCAAATGAAAACAGTCACGCCCTTTCTATTTTTAATTTTTACAGGGGTAGTTCACCCGGGCAGGGCTATCTTTTCCGAACAGGCGAAATTCCCCTGGATGATAATGCAGTTTTTTTTGACCTGCTCTTTCATACCCGTACCATTTACCTGGCCGGTTACGACGGCCGGATTTTATCATTTGGACGCGACGGGACCGAAACCACTACTTTCTCCAGGGATCATCTGGCCTCCATTTCGGAACTGTCATTTTACGATAACCAGGTCGCATTAGCAACAAAAGACAATATAATTTTCATCAATTCTGACCTGCTGAACCAGGAGGATATTTCTTCATCCTCAAATCGATTTTCAGTAACAATGTATCCCAACCCTTTTGAAACTTATGCGGGTATTTTATGCAACCCTTATTCGCTTTTTCAAAGCCACAGATTTATTGTATATAAAAAAGACGAGACTCCAGGCGCATTTATTTTTATTAATCCCGACACCGGCCGGCTGGGCGACAAATATTCGGACTTCTCATCTCCCATTGTTTCATTGAGCATTTTCAACAATATGCTGCTGATGCTTCAAAAAAACGACCAGGGCCGGATTCTCGCTGCCGATACTCTCGAAACGCTCTCTGAGTTTTCCTTCTACCGCCTGGAAGCGGTGTCTTTTTTCAGGCCTGCCTACGTAATAGGCGGAAGAAATAAATCGCCCGATTTCGACTATTCACTGCTCCAGATTAATTACAAGACCGGTGAAACAGTTCCTATTTCGGACAGCAACCATATAGTCTATGATCTTGCCTATGACTTTAAGTCCGACAGGTTATATACCCTGGGCCTGGAAGATAGGGGGGATTCCTTGATCACGACCCTCAAGGTTCATACCGGTAAAAACGTCGAGCAGAGCCGTATCCTGCTGGCCTACCCCGGGGAAGATTATGGTGCCGCCATTGCGCTGGATCCTGAAAACCCGGCGGTTTTTACGTCTATCGGATACAATCTTGCCCGGGTTGATCTTTGGGGAGCATACGAGGCTTTTGAACAAGATGAACATATTCCTCGTAAACTGTATGTTTACAAGAACTTCCTGTTCTCATTAAACAGCGATTCTTCAATCGCCGTGTGGGATAAAACCAGTATAAAGAAATTGCTTGATTTCTACATATTCCAGGATCGAAGCTGGATCGCCCTGTTCTCGGATGGTAGTTATTCTTCATCCCCCGGCGCGGAAAAGCACATTGCGATCTATGGTGATGATGTTTCTTTTACCGAAAGGAGTGAGCTATTCAAACGAAGGTAAGTTACTCGATTTCAACCGTGCATGGGGTTTTTGGAAATCCTATCGATGGCTTTTTCCACAGCCTTTTTTATCTCTTTTTCATAATCGGTGCCTTCTATGGCGTGAGTATAGAGTTTGCCCAGCAGGGAAACCCTGTATGCAGGCTTGATATTATTAAGGGCAAAAGCCGCCATATCGAGCACACAATCCTGGCACAGGCACACTTCCCTTTCATTGACTGCCTCAAGCTGCTTTTCAAGCTCCGCTAAAACAAGCTCTTCGGCTTCATTCACAAGGTGTTCGAAATCGTAGCTCTCTCGTAAATCCATTTTTCTCTCCCCATCAAATTGTAAACTTTTTTCATCTTTTTTCAAGGAGATTCCGATGACAGCGATTCAAACTTCGTATACTGCGGAATAAATGCAAGCCTGATCGTTCCCACAGGCCCGTTCCGCTGTTTTGCCAGGATCAGTTCCGTCTCTATATTGCTCACCGGTTGACCCGAACCTTCCAGTTCCGTTCCCCTGTCCCGGTGGAGGAAAATAACCACATCGGCATCTTGTTCGATAGAACCCGACTCCCGTAAATCCGCCAGGTTTGGCCGTTTGCCCTCCGTTTCCCGCCGAACCTGAGAGAGAGCCACCACGGGTATATCCAGCTCCCGGGCCAGAGCCTTGAATGACCTGGAAATTTCGGCGATCTGTTCATGCCGCGGCAGATCTTTATTTTCCGCGCCCACCAGGGTCAGGTAATCGATAAAAAGAATCTGTATATTCTGCTGGGACTTCATTCGCCGGGCCTGAGCGCGGAGATCCAGCAGCTTTGTGTTGGGGGTATCATCGATAAAAAGCGGGGCTTCGTAGATTCGGCCGGCTGCTTCCGTAAGATTGTGAAAATCGGATGGCTTCAACATACCGCTTCTGAGTTTTTCAGAATGGATGCGCGCTTCACTTGCCACCAGGCGCTGCATTAAAGCCATATCGGACATCTCAAGGGTAAAAAAACCTACCGGCCGCTGCTGGCGAATCGCCATGTTCGCCGCCATTGTCAAAGCCAGGGCTGTTTTCCCTACGGAAGGCCGCGCCCCGATAACAATAAACTCCGATTTTTGAAAACCGCTGGTAAGATGATCAAGATCCGGAAAACCGGTAGGTATACCGGTATAACTATCCTTGGTGTGGTACAGGTTCTCGATGGCGGCTATTGTCTTTGGAATAATATCCCTTGCACCCTTATACTGTCCCGTCTGCTGCCGGTCTGTTATCTCAAAAATTTTCCGTTCGGATTCTTCGATAATTATTCGATTGTCTAAAGATTCATCGTAGGCTTCCGCACTTATCTCAGAAGCGATTTTCAACAGATTTCGGCGGATACTGCACCCTTGTACTATCCGGGCATAATATTCAACATTTGCGCTGGTCGGTACGGCGGAGGTGAGTGCAGAAATATATGCTGCTCCGCCGCAACTGTCAATGTCACCTTGTGTTCGAAGCTCTTCCGTAACAGTTATCAGGTCGGAGGCTTCGCCCCGGTTAAAAAGATTGATAATGGCATGGAAGATCTTGGTATGGGCGCCTTTGTAAAAGTCCTCGGGACGCAGGTAGCGTAAGACTACGGCTATCGACTCAGGATCGAGCAGCAGAGCACCGAGAGTGGCGGACTCCGCTTCATCATTGTGGGGAGGTATCTTATCCTTTAGAGAAGAAGAAACCATTGTAACCTTTTATAGGTTTTTGTGTGATTCCGTTCATCGTCTTGTCCATGGGCATCAGCCCATGGACAAGACGATACTACCCTATATGCCTGCCCTAACTTCTCGCCCTCGAAGGGGGCGACAATCGGCCGAAGGCCGTGCCATGCGGAACGAAGCTACCCAATATGCTGGCCCTAGCTTCTCGCACTCGAAGGGTGATACTACGGGCTTACGCCCGTAGTGATTCATTGTCCGCTGGCTTTAATAGTCACTTTCAGATTAGCAGTATGTTTGTCGTAGAGCTTAATCTTAAGGTTATAAGTCCCTATCATTTTAATACTATGTTCCGGCACTTCAATCCGCTTTCGCTCAATGTTTATGCCTTTCTTTTCAAGCTCTTCTGCAATAGTCGCGCTGGTAACTGATCCGAAAAGTTTTCCCGTATCACCGGCTGGAACTTCCATTACAATTTCTTCCACCTCAATCCGTTCCTTTAAGCCGAGAGCTTGTTTTCTTTTCTCTTCCTTCCTTTTTTCGATTACATCCCGTCGTTGCTCAAAGACTTTGAGGCTCTGTTGGTTGTATAGAACGGCGAGTTTAGCAGGAATAAGAAAATTCCGGGCATAACCGTTTGCCACTTCGCGAATATCGCCCTCTTCTCCAAGATTGGGAATATCCTGGTTTAATATAATTTTCATATTCGATCTTTGCTCCTTTTCAGCTTTTTCGATATTTTATCCAAAGTTCGGAGACTCCCAGCCCCGGGATTCCAATCATCACAATAATATTCAAACCCGGCCAAAGAATAAATACAGCCAGTACAATGCCTGAAATTAATCGGAGGCCGCGGGCTACCTTATGCTTGCCAAACAAAAACCTTATTATCCCCAGCCCCTGCAATCCGAATAAAAACAGTGAGATAAAACCGGCATTCCAGAAAACATATCCAAGTATACCGATATTTTTGAATAGATCAAGAAGTATGCCGGCCCATGATACGAGGAGAGGCCAAATAAAAAAATCAGGAAGAGAGAATCTTGTAATTTCGAATGCCTGTTCTCCCTTAAGCCTGCGCCCGATTGAGGTCCCCAGCCACCAGTTGCCGCTCAGGAT
>JBFMGN010000261.1:0-5303 GCA_040752435.1 Spirochaetota bacterium | reverse complement strand
TGGGTTCCTTGCCGGTAACAAGTATTTTGAAAGATTACATGGTAAACACTCTTAACGCTGAACACAGGAAGAATCCGGCTGTAACCGTGCCTTTTTATATTTGCGGGGATATTTCACACGGGCTGGCGAATAAAGGAGAAAAAGTAATCCACTCAAACACGATGCTTTTTGAATATGCCATTCCTTATATGGCGGAATTCCACTTCAAGAATACCGATTCGATCTTCCATTCCACTTTCGGTTTTTCCGACGGTGAAATAAAAAAGGGTGTTATCGACTTGAATGAAATGAAGGAATTAATCTATAGAAACTCCGATAAATGGCCGGTTGAGGAAGTTGTAGGTTACCTGGGAATACCTGGTCCGAAACTCGGAAGGGATTATTCGGATTATAAGCTGAAAAAGATGCTTGAAGATTCTTTGGGTAACTTGAAAAGAGTGTTTGGGAAAAAATATAATGAAGTTCATTAAAAAGTATTGCGTTCCCTCCCTGTTTATCGTTACCGTCTTGCTTTTGCCGAAAGAAGAAAGCCGACATTGGAGAAACATCGTAGCTTGTCACATTATGAACTATTCCGGCTCGGCCGTCAAATGGTTGCCGAAACCACTGACGGAGTAGACGGAGCAGTTTGGCTTTTCAGGCTGTTTTAACAGCCTGCGTCGCTTAAGCTCTTCATAGGTGAGCCCTTTTGTGTCGGGCAGGAGCCAATCGGCTCCCTTAAGGCTGCCCCCGATTCCAACGGTGAACATGCGGGCCGCCTTGATTGCTTCAATCCCTGCCTGGGCATCCTCGACCCCGGCGCAGTTTTCCACCCTCACCTTGAAATGTTCTGCAGCCCGGAGAAATACCTCCGGATCAGGCTTCCCCTTTATAACGGAAGCCGGATCCACAATGTAGTCGATAAGTCCCTCAATCTTAAGTCGTTTCACCACCTCCCACACATTGTGACTGACCGAGGCAATTGAAGTCTTTATACCCTCCTTCTTTAACCGTCTTAACAACGGAAGGATACCCGGAAGAAGATCTTTCGGGGTAATAGTGGCAATGAGTTCCCTGTAGTACCCGTTTTTTCGCACGGTTAAAGCCCTTTTTTCTTCCTCCGAATAGTATTGGCCGGTACGCGCGAGAATTAGCTCGAGGGACTCCATCCGCCCTACTCCCTTCAAGCGCTCATTGAAACCGCGATCAAAGGGAGCCCCGATCTCCTCGGAAAGACGCTTCCAGGCCCGGAAGTGATATTCCGCCGTATCGGTTACAACACCGTCGAGATCGAAGACGACGCATTCCAATACCGGAGCAAGCCCCATGACGGCGGGGCTTCCAATTTTAAGCCGTACCTCGCCATCAAAGTGGCGGAGTGTGAGTTCTGGGCCTTCCTTAAGCAGGTAGACCGCCTTGTCACCGGTAATGGTGATATCGATCAGGCACCCACGGAAAAGGAGTTTAAAACTGAACTGTCGCCACTTTTCCGGAAGACGCGGCGAAAATGAGAGCACGTCCCCGGCCTCGCGCATCCCCGCAAAACCATAAACCAGGGAAATCCAGGTACCGGCCATTGCGGCGGTATGCACCCCGTTTGAGACATTGCCGTGGATATCATCAAGGTCCATCCGGGCTGTACGCATAAAGTAGCGATAGGCTTTTTCTGTGTAGCCCAGTTCTGCGGCTGCGATGCTCTGGATGCAGGGGGAAAGGGAGGAGTCGCCGGTAGTGAGGGGGTCATAGTAATCGAAATTCCGTTTCTTCTCCGCCAGGCTGAAACAGTCCGGGTGAAGAACCTGGGCCAGGACCACGTCAGGTTGTTTTAAGACCTGGTAACGGTAGATCACCAGGGGATGATAGTGCAGGAGGAGAGGATACTTGTCCTTGGGTGTGGAGGCGAAGTCCCACACCGCTTTTTTAAGGAAGGAATCGTCCTGGGCGTGAATCCCTTTTTCTCTATCGAACGGAATCCTCATTTTTCCGGCACACTCCTGCCACAGCCTGATTTCCGCATCGGTTATCCCGATCGTCTTCACAATGCGTGCATATTCCTCCGGGTACCGTGCCTTAAGCAGTTCGGCGAGCTCAATTCCATATTGAAGGTTGTAACGGGCCATGAGGTTGGTGTAGGTGTTATTGTTTACAAGAGCGGTATATTCGTCCGGCCCGGTAACCTCATTGATGCAGAACTGTCCTCCCAACTCCGGGATGAAGTCGCCGAGGTCGGCCCAGAGGCGAGCGGTTTCGAAGACCATTTCCGCTCCCTTTGCAAGTAAAAGCTCATCATCAGGATGGGCGTGCATGTATTTCCGAAAACAGTAGACGATATCGCCGTTGATGTGGTACTGGGCGGTACCCGCCGGATAGTAAGGTGAGGTCTCCTCTCCCCCGATCGTCCGCCAGGGGAAAAGTGCCCCCTGCTGGTTCATCTCCCGTGCCCGTTCCCGCGCTTTATCGAGAATATTCAAGCGATAACGGATAAGGGTGCGGGCGATCTCCGGGTGAGTGTAGATGAAGAAGGGAAGCGCGTAGATTTCAGTATCCCAGAAGTAGTGTCCCTCGTATCCCTCACCAGTCAGTCCCTTGGCCGCGATGCTGGTCCGGCCGTCTTTTCCCGCTGACTGCAGCAAGCTGAAAATGTTATAGCGTATGCCTTGCTGGAGTGAATCATCTCCATCAATGACGACATCCGCCCGCTCCCAGAAGCGGGTCAGATACTCCTTTTGTTCGGAGAGGAGAATATCGAAACCGGCCTCCTTTGCTTCTGCCACCGCAGCACGTACTCTTTCCATAAGTTCATCCCGTGGGTACTCCCGGGAGGTACAGTAGCCGATGAACTTGGTAAATCGAATGGTTTCCATCCCCGTGGACGGGAAGGTGAAGCGAAGAGATACACTCCGGCCGCCGTCACCCAGGTGACCGTATCCGGTGGTATCGCCGGGGATACCCTGTAAAAAGATGTGATCCATACCGCAGGCAAGAGAAAGCCCGCTGTTTGTAGTCTGCTGGACGAGGGCTCCCCAGTATCCTTCAACGTATTTGCCGGTGGTGGAAAGAGTATGCTTACGAAGGTAAGCTCCCATTCTCGGATCCGTTCCGGCAGCCTGGTTTTCCACACCCCCATTGATGGATGATTCAACTAGAAGGGGAAGCCCGGAGTTTTGCACGGTCACCGAGTAGTCGATCGCGGCGATATGCCTGCGTGAGAAGGAAACGAGCCGGCGGATTTTAAGCTTTATCTGAACACCTTTGGGCGACTGCCAGCAGACCTCACGGGTAAGGATTCCTTCTTTGAGGTCGAGGGTCCGCTCGTAGGCGATGATCGTGCCCGTGGAAAGGTCGAATGGTTCTGCCCCCACGTAAAGCCGGATAATTTTCCCATCAGCCACGTTCAGCATTACCTGCCGGTTTTTCGCATACCCATAGGCGATTTCACCGTAGATGATCGGGGTCTCTTCGTAGAAACCGTTCAGATAAGTACCGTTGACTATGTTTAAGAATCCCTCCTCAAAATTACCGCGTAAACCGAGGTATCCGTTGGCAAGGGCAAAGATGGTCTCGTTCCGGGCGAGTATGGAAGGGTCGAAAGTAACTTCTCGAATCTTCCAGACATCAGCCGGATAGGCGGCTGAAGTTGTATCCATCATCAGGTCCTCCCCCCTAGTGGTTTACAACTTTCCCGCACAGCCAGGGAGGTGGGAAGAATTGTATTCGGTGTACCCACCGGGTGCCCTTTGAGCAACTGGAGCAGGAGCCGCGCCGCCTCTGCTCCCAGACCCGGGGCGGGATTCGACACACTTGTAAGGGGAGGATGCAGATACCGGGAGAGGAGGTCGTCGTCGAAACCGACAATCGAAATATCATCAGGAATATTTAAGCCCGTATCTTTTATCGCCTGAATTGCGCCGTATGCCACTACGTCGTTTCCTGAGAAAACGGCGGTCGGACGTTCATGGAGAGCCAGAAGTTTTTGCATCGCCTGATAGCCGCTCTCTTCGGTGAGGTTGGCCTCCACCACCCACTCCCGACGCAGACGAATCCCGGCAGCCCGCAGGCTCCCCTTAAAACCCTCGAGGCGGTCCCGCGCCGCATAGTAGACCAGGGGTGCGTGGATTATCATACCGATTCGCCTGTGTCCGAGTTCGATTATATAATTGACGGCCGTTTCAGCGGCGAGGCGATTGTTGATATCGATTTGACATATCTTCTTGTTGGAGATTGTCCCGATTATGACAAGGGGGAATCCTGCCTCGATAACTTCCGCCAGACCCTGGTCGAAATCATGGGTATTCATGAGGATTATCCCATCCACGTTATCCTGTCGGGCAAGCTGGAGGTAATTCATCTGCTTTATTTTGAGGGGTTGCAGGACAAGCTGAAACCTGTTTTTGTTAAGTATCGGGGTCATCCCTTCGATAACCCGGATGATGTAGGCATCCGAGGAAATGTATCCCGAGTGGGGGATGAAGAAACCGATGGAATTATGCTTGATCATGGCAAGAGAACGGGCGGCTTCATGGGGAATGTAGCCTGTCTCCCGGGCCGCCTTCAGGACCTTCTGCCGTGTTTCTTCGGATATATTCTTACCAGGGGTATTGTTCAAAACGAAAGAGACGGTCGTTCTGGAAACACCTGCCTGCAGTGCGACATCCGTAGCTGACACATTTTTCCTTTTCATCGTGCAATAACTTTCCGTTTACAAGCTTTTTTTAAGCCTGCTTAACAAATAAGTCAACCCTTCACAGGCTCGCAAGAACCCCGCAGATAAAATACTTCTTGAGGAGAAAAAAACACAATCAGCGGAAGCATCATCAAGATGAATGCCGTCGGACTTGTTCCCATACTTTAGATGCATTCCCCGTTTCATACGCTGCTCCCTCTTTGTTATCTTACACTCATTTTACATGTAACTAACATGTGTTAGTAACACATGTTAGCAGAGGTTTATGAGAAATGCAAGTACAAATTTCTTCCGTAGAGGTGGGAACTTAATATTCTTGCTTAAGCTCCTGGTCCCCGAAGGCGGCCACCCACCTTTAGCGCCCTAACTTCTCGTCCCCGTAGGGGGCTAACCGATATTGAAATTACACCCTTTAGTTATCAATACCTCACGTTGAAAGAATTATAGTCTTCTATGCTATTCCTCTAGAAGTTTTGCGCCCGATGCTGCCAAAAGTCAGCATCGGACTGTATTAGCGGGTGTCGCAGCATGCGACACCATTTTTAGTGGTATAGCCCGATGCAGCCTTCGGCTTTATCGGACTGTATTATCGGGTGTCGCACCATGCGACACCATTTTTAGTGGTATAGCATACTGCACA
>JBFMGN010000260.1:0-5319 GCA_040752435.1 Spirochaetota bacterium | reverse complement strand
AATGAGGCTTTCAAAGAGTGCTCGGACTTCATCAATCAGCGGCTGCTGGTGTATCGTTTTATAGAAGGTGATTAAATTCGAATCATACTCGGCCGCAGCTTCAAGCAGCTCTTTCGCCCTTACCTCCTGGGGCGGGGTTTTTATCAAAGTAAATTCCTCTTCCGGGGTAAAATTGATATCATACTTTAATCTGACTGCCCTGATAGCGTGAATTTTTTGACTGGAGTAATCTTTCATAGCCTGCTGAAGATGGTTGCGATGCCTGCTTAAATAGTAGGTCAAGAGCCTGACACCGTTATCCCGGGATTGGTCACGAATAGACGCATAGTACGTTTTAAGCCGTTCCTCAAACTGTTGGGCGCGGTCTAAAAGATCACCTATCGTTATATATGCCATATGCAACCCCCTCTTAAAACATCCGGATTAGAATTTATCGTAGAAAATATCCTGGCTTTGATATCCCTTGTTTTTAAGAACTTCCGTCACGGCCTCGATCATCGGCGGCGGGCCGCAGAGAAAAGCCTGCCCCTTGCCCTTTGAAGACAGGCGCTTATCCAGGGGAAGGTGGATAAAACCGGTATCCCCATCCCACTCTTCGTCGCTTGCCAGAGGATCTGAAAGAGCATAGGCTATTTTGAAATTCGGATGATTTTTTGCAAGTTCCCTGAACTCATCCAGATAAAACACGTCCCTGGTAGTCCGGCATCCAAAGAAGAGATAACAGTGGCGCTCCGGCCACCGCTTGTAGAGTGAGTATATGATACTTGAAATGGGCGCCATCCCGGCTCCACCCCCTACACAGACCACATTAACTGCCGGATCCTCCGCCAGCCTGAACTCTCCGAAGGGTCCGGTGAATATTACCTCATCACCCTCTTTCAAACTGTGGAGATAAGTCGAAGCGATTCCGCCTGGGACGAGGCGCACCACAAGCTGCACCTTGTTTTTCTCGTAGTCGGGGGAACTGATTGAGTATGCCCTGAAAACAGGACCCTCGGGACCCTGCGCCTGAACCTGGATGTACTGCCCGGGCCGGTGGTTGATTTCCGAAGGCTCGATAAGTTTGAAATTAATCTCCTTTATATCGTGAGTAAGGTTTCGTACCAGCGCAACAACGGCTTTATACTCTTTAACGTTCAGTAGATCTTCCGGTATCTTTATTTCGAGGTTCTCTTTAACCTTAACCTGGCAGGCAAGACGCACTCCACCGCGCAGTTCCGCCCGGTTTAAATAGGGTGTTTCGGTCGGCAGTACAGGCCCGCCGCCTTTTACCAGGGTCACTTTACAAAATCCGCAGGAACCCTTGCCGCCGCACGCTGAGGGGATAAAAACCTTATTACTATAGAGGGCAGAAAGCAGGGTTGATCCTCCGGGCAGTTCAAAAACGGATGCACCTTCATTGACCGTAATATTACAGGTACCGTAATTTGCAAGATACCTTTCTGCCACCAGCAGCATGATAGTGAGAGCACCGAAAATCCCTATTGTTACTGCAATGGCCAACAAACCGATGATTATCATGTCGATCCATCTCCCGTATTGAAACAGTGTTAAGCGGTCTCTATATACTTAACATACCGGCAAAACCCATGAACGTCATGGCTATGACCCCTGTTATGAGCATGAGAATTCCCGACCCCCGTAAGGTGCGGGGGATATTGGAATAACCCATCTTTTCACGCAGTCCGGACATGAGCGCAATAGCCAGCGCCCAGCCCACCCCGGCACCCAGCCCAAAGGCGGCCGACTGAATGAAATTGTATTGTCGGATAACCATGAACAGGGAAGCCCCGAGTATCGCGCAGTTTACAGTGATAAGGGGGAGGAATATCCCGAGGGCAAAGTAGAGGGCGGGGCTGAAACGCTCTACAAACATTTCTATAAACTGAACGAAGGCGGCAATGACGGCGATAAAGATGATAAAGGCGAGGAACTCCAGGTGCAAAGGAACGAGCACAAAATGATAAATGATATAGTTGAGGACGGTAGTGCAGAGCATTACAAAGGTTACTGCCGTTCCAAGCCCAAGGGCGGTGTTAATCCGATTCGAGCAGACGAGAAACGAGCACATTCCTAAAAAACTTGCGAGCAGGATGTTATTCGTAAAAATCGATGCGACAAAGATAACCACAGCCGGTGTAGTATTCATTTCCTCTCCTCCGAGGATTTTTTCTCTTCCCCATCCGCCGGCTTCTTAAGCACGAACCTGTTAATGATCCAGATGAGGAGGCCGGCTGTGAAGAAGGCCCCCGGTGCCAGTACAAAAAGCAGATTCCGCGGGTACCAGGCTTCGGATAAAACCGGTAAGCCGAACAGGCTGCCGGCACCGATCAGTTCTCTGAAGAATGCTACCAGCGCCAGGATGATGGTGTAGCCTATTCCATTGGCTATACCGTCAATCAATGAAATGAAAGGGGGATTCTGCAGTCCAAAAGCTTCCGCCCGTCCCATGACGATACAGTTGGTGATGATAAGACCGACGTAGGGGCCAAGTTGTTTTGACATATCCCAGTAGAAGGCTCTTAAGAATTGATCGAAAACGATTACAAAGGTAGAGATAATTGCAACTTCGGCTATCATACGTGTACGGCGTGGTATAGTATTACGCAGTAATGAAACGAATAAGTTCGACATCCCCGTTACAAAGATCAGGGCTAAACCCATGACGAGGGCATTATTTAAACGGTTTGTAACGGCGAGGCAGGAGCAGATTCCCAATACCTGAATAATTATCGGATTGGATTTGACGATCCCATCCTGTAATGTTTCCAGATATTTACCAGCCGGAACGCCTGCCTTCCGGGTGACTGTACTTACTTTTTGGACTTCATCTGCCATAACTGTCCCTCTCCTTCCATACATCCTTCGCCAGCTTGTCGAGCATCACCTGGACACGATCTGCTGTCAGCGTTGCGCCGGCAATCCCGTCCACCGAGTTGTTGTCCGAACTGCCTCCCGGCTTAAGGATGGAAAAACCGGCGTTCCCATCGGAGGAAACGATGCTTTTTCCCTTGAACTGCTTCTGGAACCACGCGGAACCGATTTCGCCGCCTAACCCGGGGGTCTCCTCCTGTTGATAGAACCGTATTCCACGAATCGTACTAAGGTCCGGCTCGAATGCGATAACGCCTTTTATCTGCGCCCATAACCCCGGTCCGGAAAAGGGGACTGCCACGGCGAGCAGTTTTCCCGCAGCAGAGCCTTCGGGGACATATTCGTAGAAAGTAAGGTTGCCGATTTCTCTCATTTTCACATTCTTATCGAAAACATCCAGCAGGGTTTGCGCTGTAGCTTTTTCGTCCACAGGCACTTCCAGTACGGCGAGGTAATTCCGCACCATCTCTGCCTTTTCGTTGGCCGTGCGATAGGGAGCCGTCAGAAGGCTGGCCGCGGTGAGCATAATGGAACAAATAAGCCCTAAGATTATGGAAAAAATAATGGTCTTCGCATTATCTTTCACGTGCATACCTCCGGATTCTTAGACGGATTACTACCTCGTCGATTAATGGTGCGCAGATGTTGCCGAAAAGTATGGCAAAAGTCACACCTTCCACATACCCGGCGAAACCGCGTATAAGCACCGTCACGGAACCGATTAGTATTCCATAAACCCACTTCCCGGCTTGAGTGATTGGGCTGGTAACAGGGTCGGTGGCCATAAAAAACGCTCCGAAGAGAATTCCCCCGGAAAGGAGGTTGTAGAGGGGCTCGTTTACCGCCGCGGGTGCGATCGCGTGTAAAATGCCGCTTAAAGCCAGAAAGGAGATCACTGTCGCCGCTACCGTTCTCCAGTTGGCTATGCCGATAATCAGCAGGAGAACTCCCCCCAGCAGAATGGCGAGGGCGGATGTTTCCCCTGCACTTCCGGCGGTTTTCCCCAGGAAAAGATCCATAAGGGACGGGGAGGGGCCGCTTTTAATGAGAATCAGCGGTGTGGCGGAGGTAGCCGCATCCGGGATTTTCAAAAGCACGGGAGCGGTTATCCCCCCCCATCCTCCCTGGGCTGGCTTGATCCATCCGCTCGCCATAGTGGCAGGGTAACCAAAAGAGAGAAAACACCTGCCGACCAGGGCTGGATTAAAGATGTTTCGCCCGGTACCGCCGAATATTTCTTTGCCGATAAAAACACCGAATGCAACGCCCACCGCTACCATCCAGAGCGGCAAACCCGGCGGTAGTATCAGGGGGAAAATAAAACCTGTTACCAGAAAGCCTTCATTGATCTCTTCCTTTCGAATTACAGCAAAGAGAACCTCTACAATTCCTCCGGCTGCATACGATACCAGCAGCATCAGGAGAACCCTCCAGCCGAAAAAGTAGATGGAGGCAACGAAGCTGGGGAGCAGGGCCAGGATCACCATGGACATGAACCGCTTGACATCCAACGGATCCCGTCCAAAGGGCGCTTTTTTGTTTATCCCAGGCGCCAGAAAGAGGAAATTATCCAGGGCCTGGAAGACCGGCCATAGACGGTAGAATCTGCCGCCTTTTTCGAAAAGGGGACGGATTTTATTTAAGAATGCTGAAACAATTTTCATTTGCCTTTGCCCCTCCGGTTAACTGGCATAGTTGCCCGGTTTTACACCTTGAGATTCGATTTCCGCGTGTTCTTTACTTAATTTTTCCTTAGCAGTTATGAACTGATCCTTTAAATCTATCTTGGACGGGCAGACGTAGGTACATAGCCCGCATTCGACACAGAGGTCAATACCCACTGCCTCCGATTCATCCAGAGCTTCGCGGTAGAGATACCGATGAATGATTTGCGGCATCAGCCCGGAAGGGCAGATCTTTTCGCAAATACCGCAGGCAATGCAAGGCCGGTATTCACCCCGCAAGGCAGTGGAGACCTGGCTGTCCGGCGCGCCTGTTATTCGAGAAATGAAACAGGGTAAGAAGGAAGTCCGTTTGAAACCGGGACGTAAAAAGCTTAAAAATTCCCGTTTTGTCATTTTAGGGAGAAAAAAGAAACCGTCGTCATCGTAATGGACCGCGTCTTCCTCCAACATTACCGGTGTCCCGTTGATGAGCCCGCCCCGGAGTATAAAGGGGTTCTCTGTTCCGTTCATTTCCCTGACTAGAGCGGAAAGCGGTGTTCCAATCCGTACGGAAATGTGCCTCGGGTTTGATTGTCCGGGTCCGCCGATGGCCGCGATCCGTTTATGGAGCGGGACCCCATCGGCCAGACATGTGCCGACGGCTTCTACCCCCTGAACATCGATAACCCAGATGGTATCATCTTTTTTCACCGAGGCATCGTGCTTTCGAAATGCACGGTTAAGAACCTTCATATTCTCCACTGGATACTTTAAGGGTACA
>JBFMGN010000026.1:11487-14050 GCA_040752435.1 Spirochaetota bacterium | reverse complement strand
ATCGGGTTACCGGTTTTACAATCTTGTAACCTTTCCCTTCAGAAGAACGACTATGTGCCTGGCCGCACCGAAGGATTATATTCACAACCCGATGGTGAAACATCTCACTATCGCCACCAAGTACTCCCGTTTTACCCGCGACTACTTCCACTCCCGGGGGATACCTGTACAAATAATAAAACTGAACGGCTCGGTCGAACTCGCGCCTGTTTTGGGACTTGCCCCGTATATAGTCGACCTGGTTGAAACGGGGAATACCCTGAAAGCGAATAATCTGGCAGTAATCGATAAGCTTGAGGATATAAAAGTCTCCTTGATTGCGAATCCGGCATATTATAAATTGAATTATAAACGCATTAATTCTATAATAGAAAGATTACAGGACGGATAAACGGTGAAAAAGAAAGAGCCAACTATTCACAGAACAACAAAAGAAACCGATATACGGCTTACACTGGATTTTTCAAACCCGGTTTCCTTAACCATCAACACAGGGGTTCCCTTCTTTAACCACCTGCTGCAGGCAATGGCTTTTCATGGCAATTTCGGATTGAATATAGACGCAACCGGAGATATACAGGTGGATCCCCATCACCTGGTAGAAGATACCGGTATCGTTTTAGGAGAGGCCCTGCACAAAACCCTGGAAGAATCAGGTCCCGTTGCGAGATTCGGTTATGCAGTCATTCCCATGGATGACTCGCTTTCGGAAGTAGCAGTGGATATCTCGGAAAGACCGTGCCTCGTATTCAATCCCGCCTTTCCACAGCCATTCTCCGGGAATTTCGATATGGCGTTACTGGTTGAGTTTTTATCCGCCCTGGTAAACAGGGCCAGGATAACGCTCCACGCAACATGCCGGTATGGGAAAAACAGTCATCACATGGCGGAATCTCTCTTTAAAGCCTTAGGGAAGGCCATCGCAGCCGCGTATACACCGGTAAAAAATCGGCCGCAGGCAATGTCTACCAAGGGGAGCCTCTAACATGCAAACTAATGAAATCTTAAAAAAAATGCCGCGTGATGGATTTTTGAAGACCGGCAGAGACAGTGCAGTCAAGCTTTCCGATACTCAGCGAATAGCCTTGATCAGAAAAGGAAATGAGTTGTTCAATAAAGGTGATTTTGAGACTGCAAAAAAGATTTTTCTGACAACCGGCTATACCGATGGGATTACACGTATCGGAGATTATTACTATAAACAAAAAAATATATTGGAAGCATTTCGCATGTATATTATGGCACCTGCGCCGCGAAAAAAGGAAATAATGGTTGAAAAAATGGCCGCGGTCTTAAAGATATGGCTTAAGGACGAAGTAAAATGAAGATACTACGAGCGTAAGCTCGTAGTATCTTCGTTCCGTATGGTACGGCCTTCGGCCGATTGTAGTATCGCTTTATCTATAGGCTAACGCCTATAGATAAAGCGATGGACGGAATAACTGTTCAAGGGAATCCCGATGCGGATAACTTCGCAACCTATATTAAGAATGCAAACTCCTGGTACAAGGAATAAGATAACGTATGGATAAATCTGAGATAGGTAACGAATCTGAGATCAACCCCCCGGACAGCAATTCAAAGACCGATGAAGAGATTTTAAACGAGCTCTCCGAATTATCGAAACGCGGTTACCAATTTTTAAAAGAAAACCTCTTCTCGGATGCGGAAGAATGCTTTCAAAAGATTTTAAAGTACGATTTCAAAAACAACTACGCTCTGGTGGGTTTAGGGGATATAAAACGTAAAACAAAACATTTCAAGGAAGCCATGCGTTACTACCAGAAATGCCTGCAATTTAACCCGGAGAATAATTATTCACTCTTCGGTCTCGCCGATTGTTACAAGGCCCTGGGTCAATATGCCCAGGCCATAACGATTTGGGAACAGTACCTGCATCACGATGCGAACAACGTAACCGTTCTTACCCGGATTGCAGATGTATACCGGAAAGTACGGGATTTTCGGAAATCCAAAGAACTGTATCTAAGAGTGCTTAATCTAGAGCAGGACAACGCCTATGCCCTGATCAGCCTGGGGCATCTCCATTACGATTTTAAGGATTACGAATCTGCCCTTAAATATTGGGAAAGAATGCTGGAAGTCCACAAGGAAAACGTAGATATCCGCGTCCTAACCTCCCTGGGCAACTGCCATAGAAAGCTAAAAACGTTCGAAAAAGGTATTCTGTATTTTGAACGCGCCCTGTCCATTGAGCCTGATAATTTCTATGCCCTTTTCGGAATGGCAGACTGTTATAGAGGTTTGAATATGCAAGATAAGGCTCTCGGATATTGGAACAAAATCCTTAAGCAGGATCCGGAGAATAAAGTTATTCTTACGCGCGAGGGCGATGCATACCGCAACCTGGGGTTACTGGATAAAGCGGAAGAAGACTACAAGAAGGCATTGAATATCGAGTTTGATCTCTATGCAATCGTGGGACTTGCCCTTCTCAACAAGCTGCGGGGCAACTACCAGGATGCTATCAACTCCCTGAAAGGTCTACTGAAAAACGATCAGAAGAACCACAGGCTGTATCTGGAAATCGCCGACTGTTATT
>JBFMGN010000026.1:0-11477 GCA_040752435.1 Spirochaetota bacterium | reverse complement strand
GCGATAGAAATTCTTACCCAATTTCAAAATCTAGGTATCCGTAACCTCAACGTAAGTGATATGCTTGAGAAGATAAAACAAAAGACTTGACAGTACCCTTGCATGAAAACCCATCTGTCAGGCATGCTGCCTGAGGAAATAAGCTTAAAACTTCAGTTACAACCGGCATATCGAAGCCGGCAGCTTTTCAAATGCCTCCATTCGGGGCATATGGATTTTTCAACCATAACGGAGCTCCCGGCTTCCTTACGCCGGGAATTATCTGCCTCTGCCTCTCTTTTAACTACAACCCTTGTTAAGGCACAGAAAGACGTTGACGGAACTGTAAAACTGACGATTAAACTGGAGGATGAGTATATTATTGAAACTGTAATGCTTAAGGACGAAAGGAATCGGCGGACTGCGTGTTTATCCACTCAGGCCGGATGTGGTATGGGATGCGTTTTTTGCAGAACCGGTTTTATCGGGTTGAAACGCAATCTTTATCCCTATGAAATTGTAGAGCAATTTCTCCATATAAGAAATCACTATGGCGCGGCTACCCACATCGTGCTGATGGGAATGGGCGAACCTTTATGCAATTTGGCAGGCGTGAGGAAGGCGATGGAAATTCTCAACCATCCTGATGGAGCTGGAATATCGTACAGAAAAATAACGCTTTCCACCTGCGGAATTATCCCGGGGATTCATGAGCTGGCTGAAAACGGGCCCCCGGTGCGCCTGGCGGTCTCACTAATCACAGCCCAACAGGATGTGCGTGAAAAGCTCATCCCAGCCGCTAAAAGCAACCCATTACCCGATCTACAGCGCGCCCTTATCGGTTTCCAGAGAATAACAGGAAAACGGGTGACCATTGAATATGTTCTGTTGGATGGTGTAAACGATTCAATTCGGGATATTGATTCACTTGAAGAGTTTATCAGACCTCTAAAAACGATAATCAATCTCATTCCCTGGAACCCGGTCAGGGAGATCCGCTTTACAGAACCTTCTACGGGCAAAGTAAAAAAATTTGTAGAAGAACTAAAAAAACGGCAGATACAGGTTGTCCAGCGCTACAGAAGAGGGAGGGGCATAAACGGCGCTTGCGGGCAACTGGGCGGTGCGGCTTGCATCTCATAGCCGCGCCCGGTCGAACCTGGTAATCTTTTCTTTTATTTTTTCTTCCGCTTCCTGCCATATTTCCTGAATCATTTCGTCATGAAAATTGTAAACCCGCTCCTCAAACGAAGATATTTCAAGCCTATCCCAGAATCTTTCCTTAAAAACCTTTTGATCCTTGCCATAAATATGGTAAGAATCCGAGTGCCAGTTAAGTCTGCCTATCTCCACCGGTCGCCTTAACTGCTCCTGGATAGGGTCGGCAATAAGTAGCCTGTTGAAATGGACAAAGCCGAACATGTTCATAAAATTTGCCCCCCAGGCATCGTTACTTCTGAACCTGACATTACAGTTAAGGAAAAAACGGCCGTCGTCTTCCAGGAGCCGGTACCAGAGGGATTGGAGGCAGGGCGGATCATACACATCGAAATCCATAAAGGGCATCCATGTAATCATCTGTGCCTGCCGGGTAAAAGGCTGCTCGACAAGTTTATCCACAACTTTCTTTATCTGGTTGATTCCCGTGCCGTTACCTTCTACTATACTCCTCTTTACACTGGCTGTTTCACCCTCTCTTGCTCCGGTCTCTTTCCAGGTGCCCCAATCCGCGAGACGCTGGTGGTAGGTATATTCCCAGCGTGTATCGGCCGGATCGTTCATATTCTTTACCCAGTGATCCTTAAGCCCAAGGAGTTCAAAAACATACTCTCTTAAATCATCTATTCCCCCCGGAAAGGCCTTGTGAATCATAGGATCTTTCCAGGGTTCTTCCACGGTAATATTCATCGTCGCATCGATGGACTTAAGATCCCCTTCTTTATCATACTGGGTCTTAAATCGAATACCCTCCCTGTAAAGAGCAATCAACGCTGATTCATAAGCTTCTGCCAGGCTTCTGGCCTTTACACTTAAGACAGGAATATTTTTCATTTCTGCTTCCTCCCTTACCTCATTCTATCGTCAATCCTACCCTTTAGGAACCTTAAGGCCGGGCTTCCGACATCCCTGTCTCGCCCGGCACTTGTACATCCCTGTACTTCGGCCAGGCCGACTTGACCGCAAACAGGGCAGGCAGAATCCCTGGTAATTTCTACTGTGTGAAAAGTATTGCTTTCTCCTTCCCAGATTAAAAGCCGGCCTTTTAAGGAAGGGCCGATCCCGGCCAGGTATTTAATCACTTCCAGGGCCTCAAGAGCTCCTATTACTCCCGCGGTTGCTCCAATTATCGGAAATAGTTCGCCGGGAGCAGCCGCCTCCGGGAAGATACATTGTAAGCATGGAGTTTCCGGAGTATGAATGAATGTCATCTGACCGGCCATCCCAAGCACCCCGGCATGCACAAAGGGAAGAGCGCTTTTAACGACGAAGGAATTGAGGATGTACCGGGTTTCAAAATTATCCAGGCAGTCGATGAGTATTTGAGCTTCATCCACAAGGCCGGCCACCGAGTTTTCCGTTATCTTTTCACACAGTGGAATTACCGTACAATGTGGGTTTATTTTTAATAGAGTTTCTTTTGCGGAAACAACCTTTTCCCTGCCTATGGCTGTATCGTAATGAAGTAACTGCCTGTTTAAGTTGGAAAGCTCCACTGTACTTGAATCGCAAATCCTTATTTGCCCGATTCCAGCGGCTGAAAGGTACATAGCAGCCGGGCTGCCAAGGCCGCCGGCACCTGCAATAAATACGATCGCTTCTTTCAATTTCTCCTGACCAGTCTCTCCCACTTCCGGCAAGAGAATTTGCCTTCTATACCGCTCCTTTTCGTTATCCGATAACATCTACGCCTCACTACTCATCATAGTGATACTGTGCTTTAAAAATCAAGGTAAACCTTTATCCGCCATAAAAAAATCCAGACATTTCTGCCAGTTCTCTATCGTTTAAGCCCTTGGCTGATTCATTTTCCACCCACAAATTATCTTGGTGAGCGCCAGGTAACATTTCACAGCCAGGATCAATTGCCCTAAATCCACAAACTCATTATTAGTATGCGCCTGGTCAAGACTGCCGGGACCCAGTAACACAGTCGGGATTCCCGCCTTCATCAAGGTGGCCGCATCTGTCCATCCCTGCATTCCACCTATCTTTGGTAAAATTCCCGCCTGCTCCAGAGCCTGCTTAGCCATTTTGATTAATTTATGATCTTCAGAGATTTCAAAAGGTCCAAAGTATCCGCCTGGAGGGAGAAGTGAGGTGATCTCGACGGCGAATCCCGGATTATCTCTACAGACTTCATACAGAAGACCTGCTATTTCTGAAGCCACCTGGGCCTCTGTCTCCGCTTTAACCCATCGCCGGTCTATTTCCAGAATGCACAAATCTGCCACCATGTTTGTCTGTGTACCACCCTGGATCGTCCCGAAATTAAGAGTGGAATGACCCACGGATGCCTGCCGCCGTTTTTTGAGCTTTGGCACAACCTCCTTTTCGACTCTCTGAATAAACTCAGCCATTTTTAGAATTGCGTTAGCACCCTTTTCAGGCAGAGCTGCATGCGCGGCTTTGCCTCTTATTATTGCTTTTAACTGCAACACTCCCTTATGCGATCGAACCAGGTTTAAATCCGTTGGTTCTCCTATGACAGCATAATCGGCTTTGAAGCCATTCTGTACAAGAAATCTCGTGCCCGTTCCCCCGGATTCTTCACCGACTACGCCAGAAAAATAAAGATCGCCGAGTAGAGAGATCTCAGTCTTTTTCAAAAGGAAAAGAACGTAAAGCATGGCACCGAGAGCCGCCTTCATGTCAGCCGAACCCCGGCCATAAAGGCGGCCCTCCTTCACCACCGGGTGATAGGCATTTACCATCCCCTCTCCCGCCGGCACTGTATCGAGATGTCCATTTAACAGCAGACTTTTCCCGTTAGACTGCCCTTTCAGCCTGGTAATCACGTTAAACCTCTCAGGTTCTACTTCCTGTAAAATCACATCAAAGGCCCAATTCTTGAGTGTCTGCTCAACGAATTTCGCTATCTCTTTCTCCTGGCCCGGGGTATGCGAATGGCTGGGGATGCGAATTAGATTCCCAACTATTTCAAGCAGCTCATCATTTTTTATCAGTTCAAAAGCTTTACCAAGCTCCATAATGTAAGAAGATGCAACCTCCTATTATAGGGTGACCCCCAGGTCATAGCCTTCGCGGATTACAGAGTGAATATTCCGAACTTTGGCGCAATCACCAATATTATATATCTCTGGTGTTCTGCGCTTTCCCTTAATCTGACACAGTTCACCGGCTAATCTGTTGTCCGGGATAAAACCCGTGGCCAGATAGATATTATCCAAAAATATTTTGTATTCAACATTTTCACGGGCGACTTTGACGTAGGGATGGCTGCCTATCTCTAACACTTTCGCCTTATCCAGAATTTCCACCGACCGTTCAGCCAGACTCTCCAGCAAAGTAAAGCGATTAGTGGGATGCTCATCGGCCAGAAGTTTCTCATAAGGCAGAATGTCAATTAAATACACCTTTCTACCGAGGAGCGAGAGATACCAGGCCGCTTCGCAGCCCACTGAGCCTGCTCCCAAAACAGCTACATGCCCCTTCTGTTTCTTTTGGAGATAGTCAGTTTGGAAGAACTTTTTGACCGTGAGCACACTCTCACCGGTGATGCCCGGAATATCGGGCACGTACTCTGCCGCTCCCACCGCCAGAACGACAATTTCGGCCTTCTCCTCCATAATTCTGTCTGCATTCAATTCATTCTCCGGAAAATAATGAATATCGCTTTTTTCCAGTTGCTTTTGATAAAAATCAATTAGCTTTCTTAAATCGGCTTTAAAGCTGGGAATGGCTCCGATTCTCACGTTCCCGCCGATTTCATTACCCTTTTCATATAAATAGACAGTGTGACCCCTGGATGAGGCGGCTAAGGCGACCTCCAACCCGGCCGGACCGGCGCCTGCTACAACAACCTTAACCTTTTTTGATGCCTGTTCCGGCTTACTGCCAAGTAATCCGGGGTTTACAGCGCATTCCACAGAGCCTGCCCGGTCGATTATCATTTTCTTATGGCAGTAATTGCAGCGAATACACGGTCTGATTTCAGACACCTTCCCATGGCTGACTTTAGAAGCCCATTGCGGGTCGGCGAACATCGCCCTCCCGACCGCGACCATATCGGCTTTTCCCTCTGCAATGATATTTTCTGCGAGCTCCGGTGAAACGATTCCGGCCACGGTCATTACCGGTATTCTTACGCCCTTCTTTATTCTTTCTGCAAAATGAACCAGAGGTCCTTCCTGCGTGTACATCGACGGAACGTCAGGATACCTGGTTCCAGCCAGCATGTATGTAGATGAGGAGACATGTAGATAATCAACACCAACCTTCTCAAGCCTCCTGGCCATATCCACGGCCAGTGCGCCGTTGATGCCGTTCTCCAGAGCTTCAAAAGCGCTGAGCTTAAAGCCGACCGGAAAGGTCTCTCCGCAGGCCGCCTTGATCCCAGTCACAATCTCGGTTGGAAAACGCATTCGTCCGTTAAAATCATAGCCATACTCATCATACCGTTGATTTGCGTGCGGAGATATAAACTCTCCGATAAGATAAGAATGACCCCCGTGAACTTCCACCCCGTCAAAGCCCGCTCTTTTTGCCCGGACAGCCGCTTCGATCCACTTCTGAATGAGATGTTGAATTTCCGCCTGAGAAAGTTCTTCGGGAATCTTCGGATAAAGAGGGGATTCTATCGAAGAGGGGGCCACAATTCGACCTTTGGGTGCTCTTCCTCCCAACAATGCCAGTTGCATAAAAAACTTTGCCCCGTATGACTTGACCTGCTCAGCCAGGTTTCGAAACTCTGAGACAAATTCATCCGAGTGGAACCTGGAGGCGGGAGCCCAGAACCGGTCATCAGCCACAGAGGTAAATTCGGAAATAATTAAACCGACTCCATTATCCCTGGCTAAGCTGCAGAGGAATTCAATATACTGCGGATGAATCGGTTTTTTCAGGTCATGGAGGGCAAGGTCTATAGGCGGAAAGACAATGCGATTCCTGATTGTAAGGACTCCTATTTTTATCGGCGAGAGCAAATTCTTGATCATTTTAACGCTCCTAAAGTAAGTCCTCTGACAATGTACTTTTGGCCGGCAAATACAAAAATAAAAGAAGGTATCATAGCACCAATGGAAACTGAACACATCAAAGGCCAGTCAAAGGTCATGGTGCCTGCTAATGAAGCGACCAGGACAGGTACGGTAACGCCTTTATTCGAGGTAAGAATAAAAGCAAAGAGGAACTCATTCCAAGAAAACATAAAGGTTAGAATCGCAACTGCGATAACCATGGGCATGCTCGTAGGAATTACCACTCTTAGGAGGGTTTGCAAAAGTGTGGCGCCGTCGATCAAGGCGGACTCTTCGACTTCAATGGGCAGCTCTTCAAAATAGCCTTTTAACAGCCAGATGGCAAATGGGAGGTTAATCAGTAAATGAGCTACGTTGACGGCCAGCGTGGTATCCAGCAGGCGCAGGTGCCGTATTAAGATGTAGATAGGTACTATTACACCAAAAACAGGCGCCATCCGCAGAGAAAGGAACCAAAAACCGACATTTTCACTGATTTTCGTTTTCAAGCGAGCCAGGCTGTATGCCACGGGCACACTTAAGACCAATGCGAGGATAATGTCAACGCCTGCAATCACAATGCTGTTCTTAAATGATTTAAACATCCCGCCTGATATTATTTTTCTATACGCTTCCAGGCTCGGCTTAAAAAAGATTTTGGGTGGTAATAATAGAGTTTGATAATGGGATTTAAGCGACGAGAGCGCCAGCCAAAGGATCGGAAACAGAAAAAACGCAAGAAATAAAGCCAGCAGCAAGTACAAAAGGATCCTGGATGAATATTTTCCAGCCGGACGCGTTGTGCTCATCTACGCATTCTCCTGATCAGCACCTGGCTAATGATGATAGTAATAATAAGCATAATAACGGCTAAAGAAGCTGCCTCGCCCAGGTTAAAGTACTGGAAGCCTATTTTCCAACCGAGCAGGGGCAGGGTTTGGGTAGCAATTCCTGGCCCGCCTCTGGTCATTACAAAAATAGTTTCAAATAAATTGAAGGCATCAATGAATCGAATAATCAAGGCAATGATTATCACCGGCCTTAGAAAGGGGAGCACAATCCTCTGCAGTGAAGACCAGTAACCGGCTCCATCAATTTCGGCTGCTTCGTAGATTTCATCGGGAATAGCCTGTAACCCGGCCAGGAGAATGAGAAACATAAGCGGGGTCCTGCACCATACGTCAGCCATTATTACCGCCGGCAAGGCCAGAAGATGATCCCCCAAAATGCTCTTTTCAAATCCCAGAGAGGGGAGAATGTATCCTCCTATTACCCCTACTTCCTTGTGGAGTAGAAATTTCCAGGCAAAACCGGCCACCACAGGCGGGATAATGGCAGGCAGGGTAAGAAGAGACCTGAAAACGCCCTTACCGACAAAAGTCTCATTAAATATCAAAGCCAAAATCAGACCAAAGAGTAAAGTAAGCAAGGAAGAGGCGGCTACAAAAAGAAAAGTTGTCCTCAAGGAGTGTAGAAACTCGCGGGAACTAATGACACTGTAATAATTACTGAACCAGGCAAAGTTCATTTCCCGGGCAAACAGAACCCACCGCTCAAAACTTACATAGAGTAAAAACAGGGTTGGAAAAAGAACAATTCCCGCCGCGATGACCACCGTCGGTAATAAAAGCTTATATTGTTCCTTCACCCTCACTTCCCCCGAAGTATAGCCGGTAAACCTTTTCTAATACCGGATCCTGTTTCCAATCCTCTGCACAATAGAATCTGCCAGTAAGCTCACCGGGTTTTAAATTGCAGAGTACATATACCAACTCGTTCAAAATTGAAGGGCTTGCCAACTCTTTTCTTGCATCTTCCGCAAGATAGCTGAAAAAATCCGTGTTCACCATAACGTCGGGATAAGCTGAGTTTATATTTATGCCAAACTCTTTCATCTCAACGGACGCGTACTCGGTCAGGCTTTCTAAGGCCGCTTTGGAGACCCCATACACCGTATCACCGGACCTGGCGTGTCCGCTATGACCTAAAGGGGAAGTGATATTTACGACGTTCCCCCCTCCCTGCTTTTTCATTATACTGCAGTACTCTTTCAGGCAAATAAAAGAGCCGGTAAGGTTAACGGAAAGGACTTCATTCCACATCTCATAAGGGAGGTCCAGAATCTCTCTATGCTTTTTATCTGTAATACCCGCATTATTAACAAGAGCATCGATGCGTCTAAAATTTTTCAGGCAGATGCTCATCATTGCTTTTACCTCTGACAACACGCGCGTATCAACGCGAATCGCCAGCACCGCGATACCTTCAGGAGTAATCTCAGACGCCGTTTCTTTTACGCGCTCTTCCACAATATCGGCGATACAGACGTTCCAGCCTCTGGCTGCGAAATAGCGGCCCAGAGATTTACCAATACCGCTTCCCCCACCGGTTATTATCACCGCTTTTGCCATTAATGTTTCTCCAGATGCAATTTATCGATACTAACGCCTTTTTACTTATAGTAGCCGGCTTTAAACATACGTTCCAAAGCCCAGGTTTGAAGTTCATTCAGGACTGCGTTGATATCCTCACCTGCAATGGCGCGGGAGGCGGCTGTTCCGATCTTATCGGCGTACTCCGTAAGCTCAGGAATGTAGGGGAAATAGTACGGCTCGGCTTCAAGCACAGATTCTTCGTTCAGACGTATTTCCGCTTCTCCGTATTTTTTCAGCAGAACATCACTATGGAGCACCGATTTCATGGTAACGTTCGGCCACTGGGTGCGATCCGCAAAACTCTGCATAGCCTGCTTTCCGGTTAAATAAGTCAACACCTGCCAGGCCTTCTCCTTGTTTTTTGAATCTTTATTGATGGCCATTGAGAAGGTCCAGAAGCTTTGAATTTGCTTTCCGCCTGGTCCGACAGGACTCTTGGCAAACCGGGTGTTGTTTTTCACGTCTGCGTTCTCGGTCATCCCGAGGGCTGCGTAGGCATTTATGGCGGAAGGCATCAAAATGGCTGCTTTTCCGGCTGCATATATGTTCATCATGTCAACCCAGGTATGGGTGGAAATTCCCGAAGGACCGTATTCCCGGCAGATGTCCACAAAAGCCTTGAACCCTTTTTTAAAATCATCTAACGTAAAAATGGGTTTGGCCTTATTTTTCTTGATTTCATCAGCCGTGCGAGAACCGCCTTCAAACCAGGAAGGATACCCGGAATAGGCATAAACAAACCCGGCAAGATCGAGCGTGGGTTCTTCGCCGGGGGCCCCGCGCATGGTAACGGGATAGACATCCGCTATTCCGTCCCGGGCGAACCCTTGCTTCAGCGTTTTAAGAACCTCCATAAGCTCGTCTGTCGTCGTGGGCGGTTTTAAACCGTAGCGATCAAAGATGTCCTTTCTGTATATCACGCCCGCACCAAAAGAATAATAGGGCAGAGCATAAAGCGGACCACCGGGGGGCATCCGGTTGGCATCGAGGTATTTTGCATATACATCACCGGAGTCGAAATATTGAGAGGGGCGTTGTTTGAAGTAATTGTCCAGCGGCTCCAAAAAGCCCCCATAACCATAGGCCTGTATTCCTCCGTCGCTTCCCGCCAGAACGATATCGTATCGTCCGGTGTGCGCAATAAGATCTGTCAATACCTTCTGTCGAACTGCGGTTTCATCTCCCCATTCAATCTCGATGTTGACACCCAGTTCCGCTTCCAGCTTTTTAAGCAATTCCGTTCTCTCCGTGCCATTGGCACCAAACAGCTCAGGCCAGGCGAACCCCTGCGCAAAGGCGATGATCCTGATTGTCGGTGTTTCCGGCTTACCACCGGCCCCTACTGAAGTTACCAGGACAGCAATAATAAAAACCGTGACAATAAAAACTTTCCATTTCATGATTCTACTCCTTTTAAAAAATATTAACGGCTAAGCCGCATTGATAAGTCTTAAGTTTTCCCATCGCGGCCTCCGGCCGCATCTGGACTGGATTGAAAATCTTCGCAAACTGCGAAGAAATTACAATGGAATAGCATATTGGCCACCTCCTTAATATTAAAAGGTATTTTCCCTTATCAGGCCTGCCAAAATCATCAACACTCGCATTTCAAATAAAGTTACGGGGTAAAAACAACCTGCCTAAAGATTCTACTGCCTGATCCACGTGCTGCTGACCGTCTTCAAGCACGAAGACACGGTGTCCGGGAAAGAGCATCTTGATGTTACGGTCTGCAAGTCTGTGAATATATCTTCTGTAATCGGATAATTCCGACCCATCACAATTCAACATTCCTATTACTCCATCGGCAAAAACGGTATCGCCCGAAAAAACAGCCCTTCCCTCAGACAGATCTACCAGATAGCAAAATGATCCGCGGCTATGCCCGGGAACATGCAGGGCCTTAAAGACCAAACTCCCTATTGATATGCTGTCGTTGTGATGAAGTCGCACAGAAATCGCACAGGGTGTGAATTTGTATTCCGGAGAATAAAAACCGCTCTTCTTGGCAACCTCGAGCTTCAAATCCACTTCATCTCCCTGTTCCACCATCTCTGCTTCGGCTTCGCCGATATAGACCTGGACACCGTATCGTTCCCTCAAGTAATGAGCGCCGCCGGCATGATCAGCATGACCATGTGTCAGGAATAACCGGGAAAGCTTTGCAGGCTCCAAGCCATCCTTTACTACATTCTCGATTATTTTATCCGGATTGCATCCTGCTCCGGCGTCAATCACTATGAGCTCATCGCCGCATTCTACCAGGTATACACTGCAGTCAAATTTATGACTGAGTCCATAAAGTCCGCTGCCTATCAGATATACGGAACTACTTAACCTCATATGACTGGTTCCCTTCTAGCTGCCTTCCTTTCAGTCACTCCTGAATCGCCATGTCTACGGATGCCTGTAAAATCCTTATTCAGTGATTTCATCGCTGGTATGCTTTAAGTTCCATATTATAAAACTTAATACTGTATTATAGAACTATTATACAATATTCATTGGTTCTGTCAATACCTCGACTTGGCTTGTAGTAAACCTTTTTCTGCTCGGGAACTTGCGCGCTGATGACCGCCCAATACGCGCACCTGAAAATACCGTGCTGGGGAACAGATTGACATATTGAAGATTGACTCCGGTTGGCTGATTATGAGGTAACCTGGACATGGTTATGGAAAAAGTAAATATTGTTTACTGGCAAGAAGAGGACGGCATGTGGTTAGGGTATTTGCAACCCCATCCTGAACTAAACTTTTCTCAATCTATCCTTTCGTAGGGATTGGTCTATCGTCTGTCCGGTAGGAGAGTCCGTTTTATATTCGTAAACATACTAAATATACAAAATAGTTTCTTCCAAACCGCT
>JBFMGN010000259.1:0-5323 GCA_040752435.1 Spirochaetota bacterium | reverse complement strand
TCTGCCATTGGGAGCTGACGGCCTCCAGGCTCAAGGTTTTTTTGTGCAACTGGCAGAACGAGCCGGAGGAATCGTTTTGCCTATGCTTTATCTGGGTCCTGATACCCATAAAAGAGAAAAGGGCAGGGATTATTACGGCATGGATTTTGAGGGCGCTGACGGTCCGAAGCCTGTTCAGCTTACAGGCAGCGCTTACTGGGTAAGTGAGCATGATTTTCGGGTGATCCTGAACTGTATCCTTAAACAGTTAAAGCGAGTGGGTTTCCGGATAGTGCTTGCTCATGGTCACGGTCCATCGACTGAATTTTTTATCAGGCACCGGCTAACCTGGAAAAATGAATACGGACTGGAAACCTTCACCTGCCAGCGAGAAGATGAAACAGACGGTCCGGGTATACAAACCGATCATGCCGGGGCAAACGAGACTTCTTTGGTCATGGCCTTGCGCCCCGAGCTGGTCCGGCTGGAAAATCTACCCTCCGATCTCAGAGTCTGGCCGCTGGCAATCAAAGGTGAGGACCCGCGAACAGTGGCCAGCGCTGAAATGGGCAGGCAAGCGATCGCCCTCAATGTAGAGCGTTTAAGTAAAATACTTAAGCGGGCTCTATCCCGGCTTAAGTCAGAATCAGTCTTGATCAATAAATGATAGGTGTAAAACTTAAACGGGCGTGCAAGGATCTTTTTTCAGGAAGATTTTTGATGAGTCAATTCGGGTCAGTCAAAAGCCGATTTTATCAGTAAAATAAAATTTCACGCCCGCTTCGCTTAAAGAACACAGAGACGACAGAGTTTAAGCTATTACATTCTCCCTCTTTTCTCTGTGTGCTCAAACGACCAAAGGGAGCGGGCGTGAAATTTCTTTATATCCTCTCCGTGTCAACTCAGGATTTCATATAGGAGTGGATTATTCTCTGACCTTATCAAGCACGGTTTTTTTCGACTTAGCAAACAGTATTTCATCCAGCGCCCGATCCAGTTTTATGGTACCTGTAACAGATTTAATCAGCCGCTCCTCTGCTTCAGTTATCCCGAACTTCTTCGAAATATGCCTGATAAGTACATTCTGTTTATCAAGCAGAGTCCCTTCTTCTCTCCCCTTTTCAATGCCTTTCGCAATGCCTTTCTCCAAACCTTCTTCAACTCCCTCTTTAAAGCCCTGTTTCATCAATCTCTCTGCCGTTGTCATTGCAGCCTCCTTCACACCTTCTGCAACGGATTCTGTTGATCTCAAAGCCTCTTCCACACTTATCTCTGTTGCAGAAAAAATATACCGGAAAACCCCTTCCAGAAAACTTAAGCCCCTATCTTCCTCATTATACAATATACTCAGTCGCATAAAATCTTTCAAATGCTTGAGCAGCTTTTCCTCATCAAAGATGTGTTTCTGGATCAAGAGCCCTATCTTTAACGAAACCCTTTGAAAAACACCGGCCTTGATTTCTGCATCTGTATACTTCGATAGATCGGTTAATAGATAATCAAAAGCCGGGATAAATCCAAAGAAACTCCTATCCTCTACTCTGAAATAACTTTCCATTCCCTCTTTTTTCCATCTTTTCTTCCCATGATAGACAATGATCGGAATGACTAGAGGGGGAGTTTTCCTGTTCCTGATAGCAGCTTCCCATATATTGAGCATATATCGCAGAATCTGCAAGTGAGGATACCGTGCCGGAAAGCTTTTATGTTCAAAGAGGAAAGCTATAGTAAGCTGCCTGTTACTGCTGAAAGTGCAGGTATACACGAGATCCGAGAAGTATTCATCAAGCCTTTCGTCGACATAGTTATTCTGATCGAGGGTAAGAGAGGTAAGATCGAATTTAGTTATGATGTCCGATGGGAGGATACCCTGAATGAAATCGAGGGCATTCTCACGGACTGAAAAAATCTCTTTGAAGAACTTGTCATGCGGGTTTTGTATTGCCATACACTAAATAGATACAAGAGAAAACAGGATGGTACTTCACTTTCGTGAAAAAGCAGATTTTTTTATTTGAAAATGCAATAAGACTTACGAGACAACCATGTATTCCACTGATCGGTGAGACCGAGGTGACCTACGAGCTGTGGAGCAAGGTCTACACCTGGGCTGCGGCCAACAGGTACAGTTTCGCCAACACCCTTGGTCTCAATGAGGTAAGCGGAATGCGACAAGCACGGATACTTTAGTGCCGATGGCGTCATGGAGGGCACAGCCGTCGGCGAGTGGGACTGGTGCTTTGATATATATAGCGAGTCCAACCGCGTGTTCCGGGGCGGAAGCCGGTACAACTATGCCTACGGCCTGCGGGTGGGATACGTGTACTACAGTATTGGCTTCCGCCTTGCGAGGAGAGCGGACTAAAACGTCTTCGCCGTTTTAGTCCAATTAATAATGGAATTAGTTGATTCTAACCATTTTCCGTATCGTATTATTAATGTGATCGACTACGTACCAGGCTGTACCGTCATAGGTAATGTCGTAGGGGTTATCGAACTCCGCCACCTCCCCGGCGCCGTTAGCATCGCCGGAAGTGTTGAAGGTGCCGGCCAGGAGCGAGACATAGGCAGTTTCCTTGTTGATCAGTCTGATGACGCTGTGCCCCATATCTGCCACATACAGATAGGTATTATCCGTGCTGATACCCCTGGGGGTGTCGAATTTGGCGGCTGTACCGTACCCGTTGTCCGTGCTGTCCCCGGCTCCGCTATTGTTGGCGGTTCCGGCGAAGGTCGTTACATTACCGGTCGACGGGTCTACCCGGCGGATGGTGTGGTTGTTAGAATCGGTCACATAGAGGAAGGTGCCGTCGTGCACAATCCCTGCGGGCGCATCGAATAAAGCAGTATTAGCGTCACCGTCGAGGTATCCCCAAATACCGGCTTGACCGGTGAGAGTTGTGACGGCACCGCCGCCGATCGCTGTTTTATGAATAATATACTGGCCGGCGTCCGCTATATAGAGGTATGTGCCGTCGGATGTTATGCCCCGGAGGTCATTATAAGCTCCTCCGGACAGGTCGGCTAATGTGGTCGTAACACCGGTACTCTTGTCGATTTTCCGGACCTTCTCGCTTTCCTCGGTTACATAGAGATAGGAGCCTTCAGATACGATTCCATAGGGATTTTGAAACCGGGCGGCCGAACCTGTCCCGTCGGCGGACGAGGATTGAAAGGCCGTACCGGCCAGGGTGGTTACGGTGTGGGTGGCCTTGTCGAAGCGGCGGACCATCTGGTTGTCGGTAAAGTAGATGTAGGTTGCGTCGGAGGTTATTCCTACCGCATCGTACATACGGGCTTCCGTACCTGCTGCGTCCAGATAACCTTTACTTGGGGGACAGCCGGCTAAGGTGGTGACCACACCCGAAGTAGTCATCTTCCGGATAAGGTGATCAGCCGAGTCCGCGACGACTAGATTGCTTCCAAATGCGGCGATGCCGTAGGGTAGATAAAAGTGAGCCTCCGTACCGGTTCCGTCAGCAAATGCGTCTGACGATGAGACATTACCGGCGAAGGTGGTGACCACTGCGCCGCTGGTGATTTTGCGGACCAAATCATCCTCTGCCACATAAAAGTTCGAGCCGTCCCAGACGATATCTTTCGGATAGCTGAAAGTAGCGCCTGTGCCTGTACCATCGGTATGTCCATACGTGACAGACGAACCCGCAAAGGCGGTTACTCCACCTCCTGTAGTCACCTGCTGGATCTGGTTCTTTTGCCAATCTGCGACATAGAGGTTGGTCCCATTCCAGGTAATGCCATTAAGAATGGAGCTGGTCAAGGTGGCTAAGGTGGTAACCGCACTATCGGAGAGATTTAGTTTTCTGATCCGCGTACTGCCTTCGGTTATATAAAGAGCGCCGGTCCCATCGTATACAATGCCGGTAGGATTCGTGAACTTCGCGGCAGTTCCTGTGCCATCAAGAGACCCGCTTACGCCGGCTGTGCCGGCTAGGGTGGTCACCTCTCCAGTCGAGGAATCGATCCTCCGGATAACGTGGTTGGCACTATCCGTTACATAAAGGTCGGCACCCAGTTCCACCACGCCCCGGGGGTCGTTAAAGCGTACATCGTACCCCGTTCCGTCGGCGTGGCGGGGCAGGCTTCCATCCAGGATTACTTCGCTGTTCGACATACCGATGATTCGGGCAACCGTTACTAATGGGTCGGGAAGCAGGGTCAGGGTAACCGTCACCGCACACGTGGCGGTAAAGCCTCCGTCCACGGTGGTCACCGTAATTGCAGCCGTACCGGCCGTCACACCGGTTACCAGGCCGCTGGTGCTGACCGTGGCCTTGGCTATATCGCTGGAAGCCCAGGTAACAGCGGGGTTGGTGGCATTGGCCGGGCTGACTGTGGCGGTCAACTGCCGGGTGCTTCCCTTGGCAATGGCGGCGGAAGTGACATCAAGGGTTACGCCGGTGACGGCATATCAGCCGCCGGTGTATCCGCTGCCGGCGGCGGCTCCGCCGGCGGGTTCAACGGGTTAGGGCAGCTTAAGACCAGTAATATTAATATAGCCGCAAAACTTCCGTAGACTAATTTATTAACTTTCATTCTCTTATTCTCCTGTTATTTCGTTTATTTTATTATTTTAAGCACTGTAATTGTTGATTGATTATATCACCAATTTTTCATATTCTTACTTTAAATAATATGTTTCCGTACATTTCTCTTTCATGAAGTACGGAAACATGATATGTTCATGATCGAGGTATCTGAGACGGAGTGCTCAGGATGAACTATCCGGTAAGAGCTTTTATTTTTTTAGTATTTTTGACCATAGCGGCATTTGCCGCAGGCTGTCTAATTGTAAAAAATACCCCATATGGCGGGATATCGTTTTTCAACTTACTTATCTGGTGCGTACTCGGAACAATCTGTGAATCGGGAGCAGTATATCTTGTGCGGGGCAATATCTATGTCTCTACGACGGAAGCGATCTTTGTGGCCTGCTACCTCACCTCCGGCGCTTTCGTTACCCTGCTGGTTATCGGGTGTTCAATGTTTTTTCATTTTTCCCGCCTAGATCGTCAAGTCAGGCATGTTTTAAATACCCGCTTCAGGCTTACCCTCTTCAATCTAGCCCATTATGTTTTAATTCTCGGAATTGCCGACCTACTGTATCGGATTTCGGGGGGGCAAATCGGCCGTTTTTCGCTTATTCCATCCATGCTTATCGCACCTCTCTTTTTTCTTTTATCCTGTATCCTGAATGCGCTTTTTTACCGTCTTGAAGAAGGAAGAGCTTTTTTTAAGTATTTATTGGATACCTTTAGGACTTACCTGCCCGGGGCTTCCCTGGTAAGTCTTTCGGGTGTGGTTATCGCGCTTGCTTTTCTTC
>JBFMGN010000258.1:0-5346 GCA_040752435.1 Spirochaetota bacterium | reverse complement strand
TCTTTGCCCTCTCCATATCTTTCAGAATCCACCGTCTTAATCCCTCCATATCATTGAAGGGCCTTTCTGCGATCCAGCTTGTTTCATAATCGTGAAATGTAACAAAGCCGTCTTCATCAACTGTTCGATGTGGATGAAACACCGGTATCATTATCGCTCTGGTTGCATCGCAGATCTTTCGAATTGCAGTATATTCAAGTTTCCATGCATTTCCCGCAGTAATTGTCTCCCCTCCAAAATACTCCCGAAGGGGATTGTTATCTATAATATCATAAACAGGAATTCTATCGGTCTCTTGAAAATTGACAGCCCTCATAACGCGTTCTTTTTTGGTCATCTTACTCACAGACAATTCCATTCTTTTTTGTTTATCCATAAAGCTTACCGTTAATATAATAATCAATCAACATTAGATACTGTAATCTTATAATCCCCGGAACCCAAAGTAAATGCGGCAATATCATTTTTTATGAGTAAATTGTTGATCCACGGCGATTCCTGAATAGAATCCTCATCAAGGTATACAGACTGAAAAGTATCAACTGGAAGTGATACATCTGCCTGGGTGTTCGGAGGAATAGTTAGCCTGTATGTAATTTTTTTCCCTTCAATCTCCCAGCCGGCTTTTATAATGCCCACCATACTATGATAGGCAGCGTGGGCATAACGGAGATTACCTCCCGGCCGGGGTGCAAAACGTATACGCCTGAATCCCGGCTCCTCCCAATTGATACCACAGACCACTGAAAATAACCAATCGCCGATACATCCGAAAGCGCAATGTGAAAATGAGTTCATCATAGGATCGGCAAATTCTCCGTTCTCTTTCAAACTATTCCAACGCTCCCAGATGGTGGTTGCACCTTTAAGGACCGGATAAAGCCATGAAGGGCAACTCTGCTGCTGCAAAAGTCGATAGGCAATATCGATATAGCCATTTTGACTGAGTGCAGGTAGTAAAAGGGCTGTTCCCACGAATCCGACGGTGAAGTGGTAATCTCGCCGGATGATGTCGGCTGCTAAATACGAGACAGCTTTTTCCTTCAGATTATCCGGTATTAAGTTAAATTGCAGGGCTACCAGATAAGCAGTCTGGGTTCCGCCTTTAACATGCCCCTCTTTATCAATAAAATCATGCCGGAAAGCTTGCCTTATTTCATCAAATAATTGAATGTATTTTAGTCTGTCTTTTGTCTCTCCTAATATTCCGGCTATATCCGCCATAAGGTAAACCGACCAGGCGAAATAGGCCGTCATGATAATTTCGATGGATGTTTCAGAATCGATAGCAAGCCAATCACCATAACAATCCAGTTTATTAATTGGTCTTCGAATATAATGGTCCGATGTCTTTAAAAGGTAGGCAATCCATTTTTGCATACTCAAGTAATGCTTTCTAAGTAATCTATAATCTCCGTAGGCATGATAAAGTATCCACGGACAAATGATCCCCGCGTCCCCCCAGGCCGCATCTGCTTTTCTTATAAAACTGCCCTGCGGGGCTACGTCAGGGAAAGCACCATCATCAAACTGAGCATCCAGTAGATCGTCCATCCATTTGGTAAAAAATGCAGCCACATTCATATTAAAAACAGCGGTTTTTAAAAAGACCTGGGCATCCCCGGTCCAGCCAAGGCGTTCATCACGCTGCGGACAATCGGTCGGGATTTCAAAATAATTTGCCCGCTGAGTCCATACAATATTACTGTAAAGTTGATTGATAAGTTCATCGGAACAATGGAAATTACCAGCTTCCGGAGTATCGGCGCCGTAAACTATTCCGGTAACTGCTTCCAAGCCGGGACTTTTATCCAAACCACTCAATTCTACGTAACGAAAGCCGTGATACGTGAAGGCAGGTTCCCAGATCTCTACTTCATTTCCTTTGCATATATACTCATCGGTGTTTCTGGAACTTCTCAAGTTTTCAATATGAAGGCTCCCATCCGAATTAAGCATTTCCCCGTGGCGAAGCCGCACAACCTTCCCTGTGTTTCCCTGAATTTTCAAGCGCACTCGACCGGCAATATTTTGGCCCAGGTCAAAAATGAAACTGCCGGCTGGTTTTTCATGAATTGCCCGGCTCTTCATTTCTCGGATTTTCCGCGTGGGATTCCCCGGATACCAGCAGTAAAGGGGTTTTACTTCTAGAGGGTAAGTTTTGACTCCTTTCCGGCCGGAAGCATTGAAACCCGGCTTATTCCAGCCTGGTAATTCCATACGCGCATCATAAGTTTCTCCGGCCAGGATGCCTGATTCCAAAATAGGGCTTCCATGCCATTTCCAGTTTTCATCGGTTGCGATGGTTTCGACAGTTCCATCAGCATATTCGATTCTTAAGTTCATTAACAAACTGGTTACGTTGCCGTAGATTTGAGCCTGTCCCTGAAAACCGATTTGCCCTCGATACCAGCCGTCGGCAAGAATTGCCGCCAGGACTTGCTCTTTTTCGTTGCTCAGCAGGTTAGTGACATCATACGCGTGGTAATGGATGCGCTTATTGTAATCAGTCCAGCCTGGCGTAAATTCTTCTCTTCCAATTCTGTAACCATTGAGAAAGGCATGATAAAGGCCCCGGGCAGTGGCAAAGAGCACCGCTTTTTTTACCGGCAGGCTGACACTGAAGGTTTTCCTGAATTGAGGAAGCCGAATCTGATTTGGCATGGAGCTTGAAATCCAACTGCCCTGCCATAATGCGTTACCCATAATCCCCATGCTCCATGAAGCTGTCTCGCTCCAGGGCGAAGGGCGGTTATGTTCGTCCCAGACCCGGACTTTCCAGTAACACTCGTCGAAGCTTTTCAATTTTTTACCCTCGTATTCTATGTGGAAAGACGAATTTGAAGACCGTTTTCCTGTATCCCACCAGGAACCTGTTTCACTTTGCAAATCGGCTTTGCATTCAGCTACAAGAATCCGGTAACCGGTTTGAAACGTCCGGCGTTCATCGGACCAGAGTTCCCAACTCAAACGAGGTTTCCTTATATCTATTCCTACAGGGTTGTCGTGATATTCACACCTTAAATTAAGTGCTTGTAACATGTGTTGCTCCCTTAAAACATTTAAAAAATCCGGTACTCCTTAAAAAATTGCTATTGACATAATAAATAACCTATGATATCTTAATTTACACGATTAAAGTTAATCGTGTCAATAAAAAGACCTCTTGAGAGGTCACAAAATTAAAAGACGGAGGTAGAAAAAATGAAGCATCTATTGCGGGTCATGATTCTGTGTGTAGCTGGTTGTATTCTTTTGACAGGCTTAGTGTTTGCTGGTGGGAAACCAGAAAGCAAAGAGGGTCCGGTGAAGCTTGCCATGTGGACCAGTCAGGGGGATTTTGACTCATTAAAAGCCATGTATAAACGCTTTGAAGAGGAAACGGGCCATAGCTTAAGCATTACCTGGATGCCAGATGATGGTTTCGAAACTGCCACAATTACCAAATGGGCAACCGGAGAGCGTCCGGATATTATATCTTACCATGCATCTAAGACGGCTATGCTTGAGCTCAACGCAAAGGAGAATCTGCGTGACCTGAGCAATCAGAATTTCATCAATAAATTCTTACCGGGAATTTTGGATTTCGTAACATTGGAGAGAAAGGTGTACGGAATCATTACCTCACCACTTATTGGATTAGGGATGTATTATAACAAACAGATCTTCGATAGATTAGGCCTCAAGCTTCCTACAAACGCTGCCGAGCTCGAACAGGTTTGTAAGATGATTAAGGAGAAGGATCCATCAATCACCCCGATCTTCGAAGCGGGAGCGTCGGTCTGGCCTCCACAAATCCTGCAGATATCTTTTACCGCGGACTCGTCTGCGGAATGGCAGCCGAGGCTGGATAACAGAACGGCACGGGTTAGCGATCCTGATAGCCCTTTTCTCCGGGCCATGAGGTTCTATAAAAAATTTCAGGACTCAGGGTATTTTAATGAAGATATCCTCACGGCTGAATACGAGGATTCCTACATAGCGCTGGTTGAAGGTCGGGCCGCCATGGTTGCCCAGCATTCCGGACTCGTAGTCGATAGTATTGAAGCTTTCGGCCAGGATGTCGTTGGTCAAAAAGTGGGATTCTTTGCTTGGGCAGAGCGCAAGCCTATCCTTGCTGTCGGAACAGTGCCACATGGTACTTATTACCTGCCCAAGACAGGTAACCCCCAGCAGGAAGCGGCGGCCATTAAGTTTCTTGAGTTCATGACCGGTCCAGCCTACGTGGACTATGTCAAAAAGTCAAAACAGTTACCCGTGATGAAAGGGGTTCCCGTTCCTGACGGGCTTCCAGCTCCTACCCTTGATATGAAGAAGTACTTTGATTCTGGAGCCATAACAGTGGATTCGCCAACGGGACCTGGAACGCAGCTTCGAGCCGACCTCATGAATGAGATGATTGCCGGTCAGATTTCACCCGAAGAGGTCGCCCGTCGGCTCCACGACAGCATGAACCAGGCTGCTCGTGCTTCAGGACAAAAGGGATGGGATTAAATACTGTTAAACACCGTTGCGTAACTGCTGTAAGTATGTTAAAATGACCGCCTGGCCTGACTGCGCGAAGTTAGAGCCGGACGGTCAATTCTGTTCGAGCATTAAGATCTGGTATCACAGTTAGTGCATCTAAACAAGACGAAACGTGAAAATCTGATTTGGTTCATCTTCATACTCCCGACCCTGATTTTATCAGCAATTTTCTACCTGGGTCCGCTCATTGTTAATACACGCATGGCATTTTCAGATTGGAGTACCTACAAGCGGGCTATCAATTCTGTAGGATTCCAGAATTTTCGCTACATGATCGAACAGAAGATGTTTCTTCGTCCCATTATACTTACCATGCTTTATGCCGCGACTTGCATGATGGCTGAAAATGTAGCTGGTCTGTCACTGGCTCTCGCACTCGAGCAAACCAATCGTATCAACGGGTTCTTCCGCTCTCTGTTTTTTGTCCCAGTATTGCTTTCACCTGTAACCGTGGGATATATATGGAGGGGGCTGCTGGATCCTGCTGGCGTTTTTAACAGGGTTTTAAGCACTATCCTACCGGGAATCGATATCAAGATTGCCTGGCTTGGCATCCCAAGTATCACAATATTTATCGTTGCTCTCATCGAGGCATGGAAGTGGTCTGGGTTCTCTACGCTTGTATATATCGCTGGTCTCGCCTCAATTCCTGATTCCTTCAAAGAAGCAGCCCGTGCGGAGGGAACTAACGAATGGTACATATTTTGGAAGATCAAGCGCCCTATGCTGGCTCCTGCTTTTACTTTCAATATCACCATCACACTCATCGGTTCTATGAATGCCTTCGATACGATAATGGCCACAACCCGTGGCGGCCCG
>JBFMGN010000257.1:0-5349 GCA_040752435.1 Spirochaetota bacterium | reverse complement strand
AGAGAACACAGAGGGCACGGAGAGGACAGAGGGGGAATTGAGACTTTCAGTATTATAATCAAGGGAGGTGCAGCCTTGCATGTTGCCTTAACCCTTATTGCGCTCCTTAGTCTCTGTGTACTCTGTGTGAAATTTCTTAGGGCGATAAAGGAGGGTAGCCCCCTTCGAGGGCGAGAAGCTAGGGTGATAAAGGAGGGTAGTATGAGAATTGCAAAAGATATAACGGAATTGATCGGTAAGACCCCGTTAATACGCATCAATAAGTTGAATGCAGAAGGGTACGCCGAGATTGTCGGAAAACTGGAATCCTTCAATCCCTTTTCAAGTGTAAAAGATAGAATAGGATTCTCCATGATAGAGGATGCCGAAAAACGAGGTTGGTTGAAAAAGGATTCCGTCATTGTTGAGCCTACAAGCGGGAATACCGGTATAGCCCTTGCCTTTGTTGCCGCGGCTAAAGGTTACAGGATTATCCTGACAATGCCGGAGACAATGAGTATCGAACGAAGAAAGCTCCTGAAGGCGCTAGGCGCCGAGTTGGAATTGACAGAGGGGGCAAAAGGCATGAAAGGTGCTATTGCCAGGGCTGAAGAACTTGTCAAGACAATCCCAAAAGCTTTTATGCCGCAGCAGTTCAAAAATCCCGCCAACCCGGAGATTCACAGAAAAACTACCGCGGAGGAAATCTGGCAGGATACCGACGGCAAAGTGGATATCTTAGTCGGCGGAGTGGGAACCGGCGGCACCATAACCGGCGTTTCTGAGGTGATTAAATCGAGAAAGCCGGCCTTTACATCTGTTGCAGTTGAACCCGATTCCTCACCGGTTATCTCCGGCGGTCAACCCGGGCCGCATAAAATTCAGGGAATCGGTGCCGGCTTTATTCCCGAGGTCTTTAATAAAAAGATTGTCGACGAAGTTATCCGGGTCAAAGATGAGGATGCCTGTAACATATCAAGAAGGCTGGCAAAAGAGGAAGGGCTTCTTTTGGGCATATCCTCAGGCGCAGCGCTCTGGGCTGCCCTGGAAGTAGCAAAAAGGCCGGAAAACAAAGGGAAGCTTATAGTGGCCATACTTCCCGATACAGGCGAACGCTACTTAAGTACCTGGCTGTACGATTACCTGGATTGATAAATTATCAGGCTCTCTTAAGAAAGACAAAAAGGAGTTAAAGAATGAAAGATACAAGAAAAACAAAACAATTTGACACACTGGCATTGCATGCGGGGCAGAAACCCGATCCGACCACCCTATCCAGGGGTGTTCCAGTTTATCGGACCAGTTCATATGTTTTTAAAAGCACGGAACACGCGGCGAATTTATTTGGACTTAAGGAACTGGGTAATATCTACACCCGCCTTATGAATCCGACTAATGGGATACTCGAGGACAGGGTAACAGCCCTTGAAGGAGGCGCTGCCTCGGTTGCAGCCGCTTCAGGGACATCGGCGATTTTCTATGCCGTCATAAATCTGGCCAAAGCAGGCGATGAAATTGTATCTGCCAGCAATCTGTACGGCGGTACCTACACAATGTTCGATGCCATCCTCCCCGATCTCGGCATAAATGTGAAATTTGTAGACCATCATCATCCGAAAAACTTTGAAGAGGCCATTACCCCAAAAACCAGGGCGCTCTTTATTGAAACCATCGGGAATCCCGTACTGGAAGTGACGGATATCCAGGGAGTTGCGGAAGTCGCCCGTAAACATCATATCCCCCTTATAGTCGACGGCACCTTTACAACACCTTACCTGTTAAGAACAATAGAATACGGAGCCGACGTCGTGGTAAATTCCCTTACGAAATGGATGGGCGGCCACGGTTCCGCAATCGGCGGCATAGTTACAGATTCGGGGAAATTCGACTGGACGGATAAGAAGTTTTCTCTCTACAATGAACCCGATAAAAACTACCACGGGATGCGCTGGGCTCACGACCTCCCTGAAGAACTTGCACCGATTGCCTTCGCACTCCGCTTAAGGACCGTTCCGCTGCGCAACCTGGGGGCATGTCTTTCGCCGGATAATGCCTGGATCTTCCTGCAGGGGATTGAAACCCTCCATTTACGGATGCCCCGCCACTGTGAGAACGCCCTGAAAATAGCAGCGCATTTGAAAAAACATAACAAGGTTTCCTGGGTGCGGTATCCCGGCTTGCCGGATGACCCCACTTACCCCGTGGCAAATAGATATCTTAAAAAAGGCTTCGGCGGGATGGTTGTATTCGGCATAAAGGGGGGGGAACCGGCGGCTGAAAAGTTTATCAACGCCTTAAATCTTTTTTCGCATCTGGCTAATGTGGGGGACGCCAAGTCGCTTGCCCTGCATCCCTCCTCTACTTCCCATTCCCAGCTTTCCGAAGAACAACAATTAGCGGGCGGCCTGACGCCGGACCTTGTTCGGCTGTCCATTGGAATTGAAGCTGTGGAAGACTTGGTAGAGGATATAGAGCAGGCGCTTTCGAAAACGTAATCGCCCAGGAGCGTTTTAAAGCCGGCGTCCCACGCTTAACTATCGCGGGAGGACAGTCTTTGCTTCTTAAAGAGCTTAAGAGTTTCAGGGCGAGGGGGTGCATCGAGGAAGATACCCCTACTCATCTCCCAGTATCAATATCTCTTTGAAGCCTTCTTCTCTTTTCGGCAATTCGATCGTAAGGGAGAGATTCGTAACAACAACTTCCGGAATAAAGTCCTCGCGACTGCGATTTCTCTCCAGGCATTTTTTTAAGGAAGCATTCAGGAAAATGACTCCTATGCTCCGGTTCAATTGCCTGGCGATGGTGCTGTAGATCTTCCTGGAAGAGGAAGTAACACTGGAATTATCGAGTAAAACCCTGTTTTTATTTTGAAGGAGATGCTCAAGGATTTTTCTCTCCACGTGCTTAACGAGAAACTCGTCGTGCTCATTGAAATATTCTTCTTTCCACTTCTCACCAAACATCATCATTTCATAGAGTAATCGCCTGATTTCTTTTCGATTAATTCTTTTCCGTCCTGAGTCGGCAAAAAATTTTTTTGAGAAGTAGGATTTTCCCGCTCCGGGTAACCCGCAAACAAGAACAATGTCAAGGGAGTGAAAACGAGAAAGGTCCATAATTCAAGCCTCCTTAATCGCCTTCACATATAGGCTTACGCCTATAGTATTCGGCGATGTGCGGAATAAAAGAAAAGGGAAGGCCGCCCCTCACTGTAAGACCCTCCCTTAACTGTATCCATCTAATAGTGATTACTTAATCAGTGTTATCCGCTCTTCCGCGATAGTCTTAAGCCGTTTATCTTTGATGTACTCCATAAACACCTCGGCGTCGTTGAAACCCGTGTCATACTTACCAGCGGCATTTTTCAGAGTGTCGTTCTTATCTCCACCGTCGGCCATGAAGTTATTAACCACAACCTTGTAGGTGGCGTTTACGTTGATAGGGCTATATTTCCCATCCTTGTCTTTTACCACTACGTTTTGTATCCGCCCGCCTTTTGATTTTGAAACGGCGATTGAGAACTTGATACCCGAAACATAGAGAAACGGATTATTCGGGTCGGTCCCGTACCGGGAAACCTGGAAATCGACCCCATCCTCGAGTACATTGATTACATCACTTCCTTTTAGAGGAACCGTAACAAGTCTGTTGGCAAAGGGCAGAAGCTCGAAGACCGTGGCAACACTAATCGGACCCTGATTGATGTTTATCCGCACCCCACCTGGATTGTTGACAGCTATATCCGCGCCTGTTTTCCAGGCCATTCCGTCTGCTATAATAGGTCCAGAACCTTTATTAAGGCTGCGTATCAGATCTTCATCCGCCGCGGCCACTACCTGTCCCTTAAGCTGGTTCACTCCCTCGGCATACATCTGAAGTTTTGCCTTACCTTCGGGATTGGGATCAACCAGAATGACCGACTTGTCGGAACTCAGCCGGGCCATCATCTTATCGTATACGGTTTTATACAGATCGTACTGGTCGGCCGCGGAATTGGGATCATCTTTCACCGCCAGGTTGTACGCCTTCCCGTCGTATTCAGTTATGGAAACCGCGCCGGCGGGGTCAACTGTAAACTGGATCCGTTTCAGTTCGTTTTTCAAGTTGGGGAGATCGTATATACGAAAAAAACTTTTTCCTACTACTGCTTTCGGAACCCCCTCGTAGGAGACTATTTGCCCTTTTTCATCGAACTGGACCTTCAGGTGACCAAGTATTTTCCCCCACTCACCAGCCTGTACAATAAGGACATCGTTATTGTCTCTGTCTTTCACTTTGGCAGGATATCCTCCGGCCGATGCCAGACCAATACCGGAAAAATCTCCAAGCAGGGTATGAGAATGCCCGCCGACGATGATATCCACCCCGCTTAGAACGGTGGCAAGCTTCATATCTTCGCTATATCCCTGGTGAGATAGCAGGACAATCTTATTGATACTCTTGGAGGTGAGGTCGGCTACAGCCTGTTGAACGCTTACAACAGTCTCGTTAAATCCGATATTCTTGCCGGGACTGGAGATAAAGGGGGTTTCAACAGTACAGATACCGATAATTCCAACCTTGCCGCCGCCGATCTCTTTGATTACGTAAGGTTTGATTTTCGATTTGTCCGTAATTAAGGGTTCCCGGCTGACATCAACATTGGCGCTGACCAAAAGGAATCCGGCCGGGTTTAATAGATTCATCTGGAGGATCTCGGGCCCCTTGTCGAATTCATGATTACCCAGGGTGGCTGCATCAACTTTCATAAGGTTCCAGAAATCCACATCCGCCTCTCCCTGGTATTTGGTAAAGTACAGGGTTCCCTGAAACATATCACCCGCGTGGAGGAACAGGGTATTGGCCTCTTTTTTCTTCAATAACTCTTCGGCTGATTGAAGTTGTGGGAACCCCCCAAGCTCTACATAGACCGCTTTCTCCTTAAGCTGATCATCCAGATTCATGGTCAGTTTTTCGATAGTCGGTTCAAGTTTGGAATGGGTATCGTTTACATGCAGGATGGAAAGCTTAAGGGGCGTTGCCTCTTCCATTACGGCCGGCTCTTGTGGGGGTTCTACTTTCTGTGACGGAGCTTCCGCCTGGGCAGGAGTTGTTGTTTTGGCAGCCGTTGCACAGGAGGAAAAAAGCGTAAGGCCGATAAGGACTGCTATTATCACAATGGTAAAGGCCGGAAATATTTTCTTTGCTTTCCCACCGCAGCCGCCCGGCTGTTTATAGTCGAAGACTGCATCTGGACTGGAGTGTAAATCTTTACAACGCGCGAAGAGTTTTAAGTTGAATAGCATATATGACCTCCTTGAAAGAATAAATTTTTTTTCTCTGTAGAATTATAGTAAAAGTACCGGAAAATACAAGCAATGGACACCCGGT